>JAKMFG010000127.1 GCA_022425565.1 Alphaproteobacteria bacterium | reverse complement strand
GCTCTTGCCACATCCTTGACGGTCGGAGGGGCTTCGCACCCGTCGATGAATTCGAGAATGGCGTCGTCTGAAGGAAGGCCGTCTTCCCCGCTCACGAAGCTGCCTTTTTCTTCGTGGCCTTTTTCGCTGCACCTTTTTTCGCGGCGGCCTTCTTCTTGGCAGTGTCCTTCTTGGCAGCCCCCTTCTTGGCGGCGCCCTTTTTCGCGGTGCCGCCGCCCTTGGCAGCCTTGGCAGCAAGAAGCTCGATGGCCTGTGCCAGTTCCACCTCGGTCATGTCGGTGCCGCGTGGCAAGGTTGCACGCAGCTTGTTATGCTCGACATAGGGGCCGAAACGACCCGCTTTCAGATGCACTTCGCCGCCGGAAGGATGCTCGCCAAGAAGGCGGCCCCGCTTCTTGGCGGATTCGGCAAGCAGATCGACAGCCCGGTTCAGGCCGATCTCGAGAAGATCGTCACCATCCTTCAGGCTGGTGAAACTGCCCTGATATTTCAGATAGGGTCCATAACGGCCAAGGCCCGCCTGGATCATGTCGCCCGATTCCGGGTGTGCGCCAACATCGCGCGGCAGTGACAGCAGCTTCAGCGCCGCGTCCAGATCAACCCCGCCGGCCGAGGTACCTTTTGGCAGCGAAGACCGTTTCGGCTTTTTCGTTTCCGGATCGCCAAGCTGCACATAGGGGCCGTAAGGGCCGTTGCGGATATAGACGGGCAGGCCGCTGGCCTGGTCGTCACCAAGATGACGGTCGCCGACAACGCCCTCTTCGGAGGCGGGATCGTCACTGCTTGTCACAAGCTGGCGGGTAAATTTGCACTCAGGGTAGTTGGAGCAGCCGATAAAGGCGCCAAACTTGCCAAGCCTGAGGCCGAGACGGCCGCCCTGGCAGTTCGGGCAACTGCGCATCAGTTCGCCCTGATCATCCTTCTTGAAGAAGTGGCCGCCAAGTTCCTCGTCCAGCACGTCGATGACATTGGTAATCGTCAGTTCCGTGGTGCTGTCTATGGCAACCTTGAAATCGCGCCAGAAACGCTCCAGCAGCATCTTCCAGTCCAGCTTTCCGTCGGACACCTCGTCGAGCTGCCCCTCGAGCTTTGCCGTAAAGTCATATTCGACATAACGGGCGAAGAAATTGTTCAGGAAGCTGACCACGAGCCGGCCCCGATCCTCGGGAATGAACTTGCCGCGGTCCTTGACGACATAGGTTCGGTCCTGAAGCACCTGAATGATCGAGGCATAGGTTGAAGGGCGGCCGATGCCGAGTTCTTCCATCGCCTTGACGAGGCTTGCATCGGTGAACCGCGGTGGTGGCTGGGTGAAATGCTGTTCAGGCTTCACCTTGCGGGTGGCGAGCCGTTCACCCTTGTCCACGGCGGGAAGGATGGCGCTCTCATCCTGCTTGTCGGTTTCGACGGCATCGGATGTCGAGTCGCGCCCTTCCTGATAGACCGAGCGGTAGCCGTCAAACACCACGACACGGCCGCTGGCGCGCAGCATGACGCTCTGCGATGCGTTGCTCATATCGATGGCTGTCTGGTCGAGCTCGGCGGACTCCATCTGGCTGGTAATGGTGCGCTTCCAGATCAGGTCATAGAGGCGCTTCTGGTCATAATCGAGGTAGTCGCTGATTTCCTGAGGCGCGCGGCTGATATCGGTTGGGCGGATGGCCTCGTGAGCCTCCTGCGCGTTGGCAGCCGCGGTGCGGTAGATCCGCGGGCTGTTCGGCAGATACCTGTTGCCGAAACGCTGGCCGATCTCGCCGCGCACCGAGGCCAGAGCCTCGCTTCCAAGCTGCACGCCGTCTGTCCGCATATAGGTGATCAGGCCGGTCGTCTCCGACCCGATATTCACGCCCTCATACAGCTTCTGGGCGATCTGCATGGTGCGGCTGGCCGAGAAGCCGAGCTTGCGGGACGCTTCCTGCTGCAGGGTCGATGTGGTGAAAGGCGGTTTCGGATTTTCGCGGATGCGCTTGGTCTGAATGTCGACGACACTCAGCCCTTCGGCCTCGATGGCCGCGGCGGCAGCGAATGCCTCGGTCTCCGAGGTGATGTCCAGCTTGCCGAGTTTCTTGCCGTTAAGATGGGTCAGCCTGGCGTTGAAGTTACGTCCGTCGGCCTTGCCGAGTTCGGCCTCTACCGTCCAGTATTCCTGCGCGTTGAATGCCTCGATGGCAGCTTCGCGCTCGCAGATCAGGCGCAGCGCGACCGACTGGACGCGCCCGGCGGACCTTGCGCCCGGCAGCTTGCGCCATAACACTGGCGAAATCGAGAAACCGACAAGGTAATCAAGCGCACGGCGCGCCCTGTAGGCGTCGATCAGCTCGGTATCCAGTTCACGCGGCTGCGCCATGGCGGCGAGGATGGCGTTCTTGGTGACCTCGTTGAAGACGACGCGCTCGACGGGCTTGTCCTTGACCAGCCCGCGATCCTGCAGCAGTTCGAGAACGTGCCAGCTGATTGCCTCACCCTCGCGGTCGGGGTCGGTAGCGAGGATCAGCCGGTCGGCCGATTTCAGCGCCGAGGAGATTTCACCAATGCGCTTTTCCGAACCGCCGGACACCTGCCATTTCATGGCAAAATCCTCATCCGGCAGGACCGAACCGTCCTTGCTTGGCAGGTCGCAGACATGCCCGTAAGACGCCAATACCTTATAGTCGTCACCAAGGTAACGGTTGATGGTCTTGGCTTTTGCGGGTGATTCGACGATTACGAGTTTCATGGCCGTCCTGCTGTGGCTGAAACCCGCAGATAGTATGTTCACTGGAATTTGTCAAAGCCTCACCTTTCGGCGATGGGCTATTCAGGGGGTGACGACAAGGCAGATACGGTTGCCGTGGTGCCGGGTCAGGCGGCCGGCTATTTCCAATTCGAGGATGGCGGCCAGCACCGTTGAGGCCGGCATTCCACACCAGCGGACCACCTCGTCTATATCGGTGCCTTCTGGGCCCAGCCCCTCAAGAATGGCGCTACGGCACCTGTCGATCTCCTCCGGTTTGCCGGGGGCGAGTCTTGCCTGCCGCCAGTCTGTCGGGTTGGGCAGGGTGGCGGCGGCCGGACGCGAAAGGCATTCGAGAATATCGTCTACACCTCGAACAAGTGTCGCCCCCTCTCGAATCAGATGGTTGCACCCTTGAGAC
>JAKMFG010000122.1 GCA_022425565.1 Alphaproteobacteria bacterium | reverse complement strand
GGCTTTGTCGGGTGCTCATACAGGCGATGTGTCGGCATCGATGCTGGCATCCTGCGGTGCCGGCATGGTGCTGCTCGGTCATTCCGAAAGGCGGGAGTCGCATGGTGAAAGCGATGCGCTGGTCGCTGCCAAGGCCGAAACCGCGCTTGCCGAAGGGCTGTCTGTGATGATCTGTGTGGGCGAGATGTTAAGCCAGCGCGAGGCCGGCGAAGCCGAAGCCGTGGTGACGGCACAGCTTGACGGCTCCGTTCCTGGCGGCATTGCCGCAGACCGGCTGATGCTTGCCTATGAGCCTGTCTGGGCCATCGGAACCGGCAAGGTGGCCGGCATTGACGAGATTGCCGACATGCATGGTGCGATCCGCAACTGGCTTGCCAGTCGCGGCCTGCAGGACGTAGCTGTGCTGTATGGCGGATCGGTGAAACCGGATAATGCTGATGCGATCTTCGGCGTTGCGGATGTCGATGGCGCGCTGGTTGGCGGTGCCAGCCTGAAGGCGGCTGATTTCGACGCCATTTGCGCGGCAGGAACGAGGGCCGCCGCGGCACGCGGCTAGCCAGTCTGCGGCGTTCCGGCGCCAATGCGCTAAATGCCTTGAAATAGGCCGGCTGTACCCATATAACAGCGCGATTGACGAGGAAGGCGTATATCCAATGGAAACTCTTGTCCTGACGATCCACATCCTGATTGCACTGGCGCTGATCGGCTCGGTGCTTCTTCAGCGGTCCGAAGGCGGCGGCCTCGGTATCGGTGGCGGTGGTGCCGGCGGCGGTTTCATGACGGCACGCGGAACGGCCAACCTGACGACCCGGGTCACGGCAATCCTTGCGGCTGCTTTCTTTGCCACGTCCCTGCTGCTTGCGATCCTTGCCGGATCACAGGGTGCCTCGGTTTCGATCGTCGATGAGGTGATCAACGAGACACCTGCCCCGGCCAGCGGGCCGATTGTCCCGACGACCGAATAAGGCGGCGCAACGTCTTCTGATTTGTCAAGCGCCAGACGTCATGAAAAACCACCATATGGTGTGATTTTGCCACTTACATAATGCTGCATCTTGCGGTAATACAGTGGCCCATGCCGAGATACATATTTATCACTGGTGGCGTGGTTTCTTCCCTTGGAAAGGGCCTTGGTGCCGCCGCTCTTGCAGCCCTGCTACAGGCACGTGGCTACAAAGTTCGCCTCCGTAAACTCGATCCCTATCTGAATGTCGATCCGGGCACGATGTCACCGACGCAGCATGGCGAGGTGTTTGTCACTGATGACGGTGCCGAGACCGACCTGGATCTCGGACATTACGAACGCTTCACTGGCGTGCATGCGCGCCGCTCGGACAATGTGACGACGGGCAGGATTTATTCCGACGTGCTGGCCCGTGAACGCCGTGGCGACTATCTGGGTGCCACCATTCAGGTCATTCCGCATGTCACCGACGCCATCAAGGCATTTGTCCAGTCGAACCATGATGATGAGGATTTCGTGCTTTGCGAGATCGGCGGCACGGTGGGTGATATCGAATCGCTGCCCTTCCTCGAAGCCATTCGCCAGCTTGGCAACGAGCTTGGCCGTGAGCAGACCTGCTTCCTGCATGTAACGCTGATCCCCTACATCGCGGCGGCCGGCGAGCTGAAGACAAAGCCGACGCAGCATTCGGTAAAGGAGCTGCAGTCTGTCGGTATTCAGCCGGACATCCTGCTTTGCCGCACCGAACAGCCGCTTCCCGAGGAACAGCGCGGGAAGATCGCGCTGTTCTGTAACATCCGCCCGTCGGCTGTGATCCTTGGCATGGATGTGAACAACATCTATGAAGTGCCGCTGTCCTATCATGCTCAAGGACTGGACGCCGAGGTGATGCGCCATTTCGGACTGGCCGACGAGACACCGGACCTGTCCGCATGGACCCATATCTGTAACGGCATCGCCAATCCGGACAGTGAGGTCACCATTGCCATCGTCGGCAAATACACCTCGCTTCAGGATTCCTACAAGTCACTTGGCGAGGCGCTGGTGCATGGTGGCATCGCCAACAGCGCCAAGGTGAAGATCGAATGGATTGATTCGGAGCTGTTCGAGGCCGAAGACGCCGCTGTCGAGGCGCTGCATCATGTCAGCGGCATTCTGGTGCCGGGTGGCTTTGGCGAGCGCGGCTCGGAAGGAAAAATCCGCGCCATCCAGTTTGCCCGTGAGCATCGGATTCCCTATCTGGGTATATGTTTCGGGATGCAGAAGGCGGTTCTCGAGACGGCGCGCAATCTTGCCGGTATGGCGGGTGCCGGGTCGAGTGAGTTCGGCGAACCCGAAATTCCGCTAGTCGGCCTGATGACCGAGTGGACTTCAGGCAACCAGACACAGCAGCGCAGTGCCCAAGATGATCTTGGCGGCACCATGCGGCTTGGTGCCTATCCCTGCCTTCTTGAGGAGGGAACACTTGCCAAAGGGCTCTATGATGATGCCGAGATTTCCGAGCGGCACCGTCACCGCTATGAGGTGAATATCGCCTACCGCGCGAAACTGGAGGAAGCCGGCATGCGCTTCTCCGGTCTGTCGCCTGATGGCAGTCTTCCTGAAATCATCGAGCGGCCGGACCATCCCTGGTTTGTCGGCGTGCAGTTCCATCCGGAGCTGAAATCAAAGCCGTTCGATCCACATCCGCTATTCACTGGCTTTGTGGCTGCATCGATGGAAAAATCACGACTTGTCTGACTGATGCCGTATCCGGCGCATCTGTTGCGCGGTCTTCGGGGGAATGACTGATGTCCTTGCTTCATATTTCTGACGTTCCGGTTGGCGGTGACAGCCCGTTGCTGTTGATCGCCGGGCCTTGCCAGGTCGAGGGGCGCGATCATGCGCTGATGTGCGCCGAGCGGCTGTCCGCCATGGCACGCGAAGCTGGTATGGGCTTTGTCTACAAATCCTCCTATGACAAGGCCAACCGTACTTCGGCAAACGCCTTACGCGGCGTCGGCATGGACGAAGGGCTGCGGATTTTTGAAGCCGTGAAGGATGCGTTCGGCTGCCCGGTGCTCAGCGATGTGCATCTGCCTGAGCAATGTGCCCCGGCCGCCGAAGTGATCGACGTGCTGCAGATTCCGGCTTTCCTGTGTCGCCAGACTGACCTGCTGCTCGCCGCCGCGGCGACCAGAGCCGCGATCAATGTGAAAAAGGGCCAGTTCCTCGCGCCGTGGGACATGAAACATGTCGCGGCAAAAATCACCGGTGCCGGCAATGACCGTGTCCTGCTCACCGAGCGCGGCACATCCTTTGGATATAACACGCTGGTCTCGGACATGCGTGCGCTGCCGCAGATGGCCGATCTGGGGCATCCGGTGATCTTTGACGCCACCCATTCGGTGCAGCAGCCTGGCGGCCTTGGCGGCAGTTCCGGTGGGCAACGTGAATTTGTGCCGGTGCTGGCGCGCGCCGCTGTTGCGGTGGGGGTCAGCGGCCTGTTCATGGAAAGTCACGAAGACCCGGACAACGCGCCGTCCGACGGCCCGAATATGGTGCCGCTGGATGCAATGCCAGCGGTGCTTTCGCAGCTTCAGCGGCTGGACCAGGCGCGCCGCGGCTAGTCTGGCCGTCAGTGCTGCCGCAATAAATCAATCCCTCTGCAAGCCGTACGCAAGGCTTGCCGAACCAACCCAAAGGAAAAAGGGACAGACCATGAGCGCCATCGAGGACATTCAGGCACGCGAGATTCTTGATTCACGCGGCAATCCGACAGTCGAGGTTGATATCATCCTCGAAGATGGGGCTTTTGGTCGGGCCGCAGTGCCGTCAGGTGCCTCGACCGGCGCCTTTGAAGCTGTCGAGCTTCGTGACGGCGAGACAGAACGATATGGCGGCAAAGGCGTGATGCAAGCGGTCGATGCTGTCAATTTCGAGATTTTCGATGCGCGCGCCGGTGCCGACGCCATGGATCAGGCGGGTCTCGACCAGGCGATGATCGAGCTTGACGGAACCGAAAACAAGGCCCGGCTTGGCGCCAACGCAATCCTCGGTGTCTCGATGGCGGCGGCACGTGCAGCGGCCGACTCGGTCGGTATGCCGCTCTGGCGCTATCTTGGCGGGGTGCATGCGCATCTGCTGCCGACGCCGATGATGAACATCATGAATGGTGGTGCCCATGCGAATAACGCGCTCGACGTTCAGGAATTCATGGTCATGCCGGTTGGCGCGCCCGACTTCCGCGAAGGGATGCGCATGGGCGCCGAAATTTTCCATGCGCTGAAATCGCTTCTGTCCGAGGCCGGCCATTCGACGGCCGTGGGAGACGAGGGCGGCTTTGCGCCGGCAATCAATTCGTCGGACGAGGCGCTGGATTATATCAGCCGGTCGGTCGAGACCGCGGGGTACAAGCTTGGCGAAGATGCGGTTATCGCGCTCGATGCGGCGGCAACCGAGCTATACGCCGATGGCAAATATCATCTGGCGGGTGAAGGCCGCAGTCTGACCTCGGCCGAAATGGTCGATATGTGGGCCGGTCTTGTCGGCAATTATCCCATCGTCTCGCTTGAGGACCCGATGGATGAAGAAGACTGGGAGGGCTTTGCCGCCCTGACGGCCCGCATTGGCGACAAGGTGCAGGTGGTTGGTGATGATCTGTTTGTGACCAACCCAGTGCGCCTGGCGCGCGGGATCGAGGCGGGCTCAGCCAATGCCATTCTGGTGAAAGTGAACCAGATCGGCACGCTGTCTGAAACATTGCAGGCTGTTGAAATGGCCCAGAAGGCCGGCTTTGGTGTCGTCATTTCGCATCGCAGCGGCGAGACCGAGGACAGCTTCATCGCCGATCTCTCGGTTGCGACCAATGCCGGCCAGATCAAGACGGGATCGCTATCGCGCTCGGACAGGCTTGCCAAGTACAACCAGTTGCTGCGGATCGACGAGGAACTCGACGCCTCTGGCCTCTATGCCGGCGGAAACATTCTCCGCAGCTGAGTGCATATTCTCTGAATCTCAAGGAATCCGGCGATTCGATTTTTTGTTGACGATACGAATCGGGTTTGATTCACTCTGTGGTGTCAGGCACTTCTGAAGACGGTGCCGCAAGCTACGGAGACCGGCATGTATGCAGTAAGACAGCGGATCATGGTCATGATCGGGGGATCTTTCCTCCTATCTTCGGTGGTCGTCTTCTTCGGCTTTCATATCTTTGCCGGAGACCGTGGCATCCTGGCGCGCCCGGAGCTTGACCGGAAAATCATGCTTGCCGAGGAAAAGCTCAATCTGCTGGACAAGCAGCACAGCTTCCTGTCACGCCGCATCAAACTTCTCCAGTCGGACTCGCTGGATGCCGATATGCTGGCCGAAACCGCACGCGCCGAGCTGGGGCTCTACGCGCCGAATGACGTAATAATTTCAATTGATCTGTCGAATTTGAAATTTTCGGACGGAGATGTGGAAGCTGATGTAAACTGAAAATCAGTTTATTTCAAATTTATTGAATAAAAACATATAAATAAATTTATTGAAAATTTCCTGTTTTCGGTGAACCCTTCGCAAAACAGCATGCCGCGCAATCGGTGTGCAGATAGAATTGCTTTGCGAACGGGGGGTGCCAGATGGCCGAAACGGTAAAAGCAACACGCAAGCGCAAGCCCGGACGGCCGCCAAAGGCAGCCAGTGGCGCAACGGCGGCCAACGACCTGCCTACGCAGGACGATCTGGTCGCCATGTATCGCGATATGCTGCTGATCCGGCGGTTTGAGGAAAAGGCCGGCCAGCTCTATGGCATGGGCCAGATCGGCGGTTTCTGCCATCTCTATATCGGTCAGGAAGCTGTAGTTGTCGGCCTGCATTCGGTCAGCAAACAAGGCGACACGGTCGTGACCTCCTATCGCGACCACGGCCATATGCTGGCTTGCGGCATGGATGCCGACGGGGTGATGGCGGAACTGACCGGCCGCGAGGGTGGCTATTCGCGCGGCAAGGGCGGCTCGATGCACATGTTCAGCCGCGAGAAGAATTTCTTCGGCGGTCACGGCATCGTCGGCGCACAGGTGCCGATTGGCTGCGGCCTTGCGTTTTCCCACAAATATCGCGACGAGGCGAATGTCTGCCTGACCTATCTCGGTGACGGCGCCGTCAATCAGGGCCAGGTCTATGAGAGCTTCAACATGGCGGCCCTGTGGGACCTGCCGGTCTTGTTCGTGATCGAGAACAACCAGTATGGCATGGGGACAGCTGTGACCCGTGCCGCTGCTGGTCGTTCGCTTGCCGAACGTGGCGCTGCCTATGGCATTCCCGGCCGTCAGGTTGACGGCATGGATGTGCTGGCTGTTCGCAAGGCCGGTGCCGAGGCGCTGGAACATTGCCGCACCGGCAAGGGGCCCTACATCCTCGAGATGAAAACCTACCGCTATCGCGGCCATTCCATGTCTGACCCGGCCAAATATCGGACGCGCGAGGAAGTCGATGCGATGCGCAAGCAGCACGACCCCATCGATCAGCTCCGCGAGGTGCTGCACAAGCAGAATGTCACCGAGGACACGCTGAAGGGCATTGATGCTGACGTGAAGGCGATTGTGCTGCGCGCCACAGAGTTCGCACAGACCAGCCCGGAGCCGGATCCGTCCGAGCTTTTCACCGATATCCTGATACCTGTTGGCGGCCGCAGTGCCGGAATGGAGAGCTGATCCATGGCGATCGAGATTCTAATGCCGGCCCTGTCGCCGACAATGGAAGAGGGCACCCTTGCCAAATGGCTTGTTGCCGAAGGTACAGATGTGCGGAGCGGCGATGTGATCGCCGAGATCGAGACTGACAAGGCGACAATGGAGGTCGAGGCGCTGGATGACGGCACCATTGGCAAGATTCTGATCGCTGCCGGGACCGAAGGCGTGAAGGTCAATTCGGCAATTGCCGTACTGCTGGAAGAGGGCGAGAGCGCGGATGCGGTCGCAACAGCCGCGCCGGCAGTGCCTGTCGTCGAGATGAAGGCTCCGGCGGTACAGGCAACGCCATCTGCGCCGGCTGTAGCGGCTGTCGAGAGCGTGGCTGCCGAGCCTGTGACCAGCGGTGATGCTGTCGAGATCACGGTGCGTGAAGCGGTGCGCGACGCGATGGCTGAGGAGATGCGCGCCGATGACCGCGTCTTTGTTATGGGCGAGGAAGTGGCTGAATATCAGGGTGCCTATAAGGTGACGCAGGGTCTGCTTGCCGAATTTGGTGCCAAGCGTGTCATCGATACGCC
>JAKMFG010000106.1 GCA_022425565.1 Alphaproteobacteria bacterium | reverse complement strand
CCCGTATCCGCGGTTTTGATCATCTGCCGATGGATCATCTGCCGCGCGAGGATGTGGTCGCGAAACCGTCCCTGTCGCCGGCGCAGGCCCGCCTGTTTCGGCTGCGTCGGGCGCTGGCCACGCGCGGCCTGATGGAGGCGGTGACCTTCTCCTTCCTGTCCGAGGATGACGCTGTCCGTTTTGGCGGTGGAGCGGATCATCTGAAACTTGTGAACCCGATCAGCGCCGATCTGTCGGTGATGCGCCCGTCGATCCTGCCAAACCTTCTGTTGGCGGCAGCGCGCAATCAGGATCGCGGTGAAGCTGATGCATCCATGTTCGAGGTTGGTCCGGTCTTTCTGGGTGATGCGCCCGAAGACCAGCGCACCGCCGCCACTGGTATCCGTCATGGCGGTACCGCGCCGCGTGAATGGCATGGCAGCTCCCGCGTCATCGATGTGTTCGACGCCCGCGCAGACGCCGAGGCTGCGCTCGCCGCGCTTGGCGTGAAGCTGGCAGGCGTGCAGGTCAAGGCCGAAGGTCCGGACTGGTTCCACCCGGGCCGGCGCGGCCAGTTGATCCAAGGTCGCACCGTGCTGGCAAGCTTTGGTGAAATTCACCCGGCGGTGGCCGTGGCCTATGGGCTGCGCGGTCGGGTGGTCGGTTTCGAGATTCATACCGATGATGTGCCGATGCCGAAATCCAAGGGACCTGCCAAATCGCTTCTCAGCCTGTCGGTCTATCAGCCGGTGACGCGTGACTTTGCCTTCATCGTCGATCGCGATGTTGCCGCCGGTGACATCCTGAAGGCGGTGAAGTCAGGGGCCGGGCCGCTGCTGTCGGATATGAATATCTTCGATCTCTATGAAGGTGCGAATATCGGTGACGGCAAGAAGTCGGTGGCGGTGACCATCACCCTGACCCCGACCAAGGCGACACTGACCGAGGAGGAGATCGAAAAGATCTCCGCCGAAATCATGAAGATCGCCGGCAAGAACTGCGGCGCTTCGCTAAGGGGGTGACGGCCCCGGCCGATAATTGCCGATAGCAGCCCGATGCGATCAGTTACGGCCAGATGCGGTCGGATATGGGTGATCCGTGTGGATCGCCCGAAAGGCTCTGCAAACACGATATAGTGAAGTGAATTTAACGCTTATTTCGTGAAACCTGCGACAGACTTCGCCCGGGTCATGGGGTGTCAGGTCGATTGGTTTTGCGAAGACAGCGTCGGCTGCAAGACTCAGCACAATTGGTGATCATACCAATGCCCGCCCCAGATTGGCGCCATTGCCGGCAGGTAATGGTGCCTGACGCATTTGCTAAGGGGCATTCATGCCGGACGATCGAAATGTGCCTGTCGGCGGGGCAGTGCGGACACATTCTGCCCGGGTAAAGTTTGCCTCAGACACTGTGCGGGAAAAGGTAGGTGACCTGCTGGCGGAGGCCGGCGGGACGCTGGCCGCTGTCAATGAGGATGAGCGCCGGCGTGTGGCCACGCGCCTGCGCAAGGCCAAGGGTGCTGCGCCGCTAAACCTGCTGCCGCTGCTGACATTGCTGCTGGCGGCCTGCGGCAAGGCTGCGCCGGATATCGCCGGGCAGCGGCCGGATGCTGAGAATGGGGCTGAAGAGGACCGGTCAAAAGAGGACGGGGAGCGCGCCGGCCCGCCCGGTGAAGGCCTGTCTGCCGAAATTTCATCCGGTGAAGGTTCAGCCGGAGACGATCCGTCCGCTGACGATGTGTCTGGTGGGTGGCGCTTCATCAAGGCATCGACAAGGGCGGGCAAGCCGCCCCTGTCGCCCGAGGCCGAGGCGAACATGGTCCGGCTCTGCCTTCAGGCAATCACCGACAACTCCCTTCAGGCCTCGGCCATCCATGAGATCTGCAGCCTGATCGACCTCGATGCGGTGGACCGGTCGCACGATGTGATCACAGGCTTCACCGATGGAAGCGACACGGTCAGGCTGGATGGCATTGACGATGTCTATGTCGAGACGGAACTCAGCAATGGCCAAACTAATGTCATCATCCGTAGCACCAACGACAATACGGCCACTGACAACATCGTTGCGGTGATCCTTGATTTTGATGCCGCCGGAACCTTCGGCCAGAATGATCTTGATGCGGGCACAACCTTTAACGTTCTCTGATCCGACCGCTTCTTTTCCCAACCAGAAACCCCCGCCGGCCGTCACCGGCGGGGGTTTTGCTTTTCGCATTCCGGGAACGCGTCTTCTGGAGCTTGGCGCCGCCTACCGCCGCAACATGAACAGCCCTCCCTGCGCCTCGTCGCTCAGCAGCAGGATGGCGCCGGCGCGCGGGCCGTCAGGCACCACCGCCACATCGCGGATGCGGTCGATCTGCCCGTCGAGGATGACACGCTCGGACTCCGGCAGCCCGTCTGCGCCGAGCATCACCAGATA
>JAKMFG010000085.1 GCA_022425565.1 Alphaproteobacteria bacterium | reverse complement strand
GGCTGTCGGCAAGCTCATGGCGTTGCGCGGCAATCTCGTCGGGGCGGGCGGACAGCCGTTCCTGCTCGGCCTCGGCCTCGGCAAGCCGAGACTTCATCTCTGTGACGCGGGATTCAGCACCGCTGCGCCGGTCCTGCCACTGGGCGGTCTCACCCGCGCATGCCGTCTTCCTGTCACCAGCAGCGCGCAGGGTTTCAGCAAGCCGCGATTCCGCCTGCATTGCCTCGGCAAGCTGCGTTCGTGCGGTCTCCGACAGGGCGCGCGCGGCTGCTTCGGCCTCGGCCAGCGCGGCATCGTCGCCAAGGCCTTCGGCCTCTATGGTTGCCGTCGCCAGATCGGCGCGCATCGTTTCGAGCGTGGCCTGAAGCTCCTCGGCACGCTCGCGCGAGCTTGTCAGGCGCAACCTGCAACTCTCGTCTGTGCGCCGGGCGTCACTCAGAGCGGCACCAGATATGTTGGAGGCGGCGCGGCACTCGGCAATGGCTTCGCGCGCACCGCCAAGGGTGACAGACGCTGCATCGGCTGTCTCGGCGAGGCCGGCTTCGGCCGCACCGGCTTCAACAAGCTCGCCCTGAAGCGTCTCCAGCCTCTGGCGCTGACGGATACGCTCGGCGCCCGGGTCCTGCGCCGTGCTGCGGCGCACAAATCCGTCCCATCGCCATAGACCACCTTCAGGCGTGGTCAGGGCCTGACCGGGTTTCAATTCGGCCTGCATGACCTGTGCCTCGGCGGCGCTGTCGACGATCCCGACACCGGCGAGGGCTGCGCTAAGCTCCTTGGCGCCGGTAATGTGGGCTGCCAGTGGACGGCTCCCGCCAGGAGGTGCAAGTCCGGCAGCATCGCTGCCGCCGCGCCAATAGGCTGTCTCGCCGGTCCCCGCCGGTGCGGACAGTTCGTCCGAAAGATAGGACGTCAGCGCCTTTTCCATGCCATCGCCGACTGTCAGGCTGTCGAGGATCGGCGTGTCGTCGTTTCCTCCGGGGCCTTCAAGCAGATAGCCGAGTGCATCGATCTCGGCCTGCAGCCGTGCCGATTGTGTCGCTGCTTCGCGCTGGGTTGCCATGGCAGTGTCGAAAGCCGTCTGGCTGTCTGTGAGTGCTGTTTCGGCGGTGGCAAGCGCCGTTGCCGCCTGTTCTGCATTGACTTCGGCGCCGGTCAATGCCGTCGCTGCCTCGCTTGCAGCCGCGTCCAGCTGATCGAGCGAGATGTCGGCAAGGTTCTGTTCGGCAGAAGCAATGCGGCGTTCCAGATCGGTGGTGCGGTTAGCCAGCGCCTGGCGCGTGCTGGCCGCGGCACGCACCTTTCCGGCGGCATCGGCAAGTGCTGCGTCGGCGGCATTTGCCTGCTCGCGCGCTCCGGCAAGGGCGGTTATGGCTGCCTCGCGGTGCGGTGCTGCCTCGTCAATCTGTTGCTGAAGCTGAGCTGCTTCGACCTGCAGCCGTTCCATCGCGTCAGCGGCATCGCTGCGAAGGCTTTCCTCGCGCGCGATGTCTTCGCGCATTTGCGTCTGCCGTGCGATCACCCGCTCGATGGCATCGCGAACCCGCGCCTCTTCGCGGTCGAGCTCGTCACGTCCGATGGCAAGGCGCTGATATTCCGCGGCGCGGGCAACTTCTGTTTCCCGCAGCTCCGGCAGGGCGGCGGCCCTTTCGGTCCGCGCCGTTGCACAGGCTGCAGCGGCCTCGGTGCGTTCTGCTGCAAGCGAGCGTGCGGCGCGCAACGCATCGTCACTTTCGGCAAGTGTCGCCTCGGCGTTTGTCCATCTCGCCAGCAGAAGCTGAGCCTCAGCCTTGCGGATGCGGTCTGCGACAGACCGGTAGCGGGCTGCCTGACGGGCCTGCTTGCGAAGCGAATCACGCTGCTCGACAAGGCCGGCGACGACATCGTCCAGCCTTTCAAGGTTGGTCTCGGCAGCGCGTAGTCGCAGTTCAGCTTCATGGCGGCGGGCATGGAGACCGCGAATATTGGCAGCTTCTTCAAGAAGGGCGCGCCGGTCGACGGGTCGGGCACCGATGATGGCGCCAATCCGTCCCTGCGAGACAATGCCAGATGACCGTGCGCCGGTCGCCGAATCCGCGAACAGAAGCTGCACATCCTTGGCACGTGCCGGACGGGCATTCACATAGTAGTTGCTTCCCTTGCCGCGTTCGATCTTGCGGGTGATCTCGATCTCGTCATCGCCATTGAACTCGCTTGGCGCGGTGCGGTCGCTGTTGTCCAGATGAAGGGTGATCTCGGCAAGGTTGCGGGCTGGGCGCTTGTCGGTACCCGAGAAGATTACGTCATCCATCTCAGCGCCGCGCATCTGGCGGGCGTTGCTTTCGCCCATTACCCAGCGCAGGCCTTCGACGATATTCGATTTGCCGCAGCCGTTCGGGCCGACGATCCCGGTCAGGCCGGAATCGATCTCGACCTCTGCGCCTTCGGCAAAGGACTTGAAACCCGTCATCTTGAGGCTGCGGAAAATCACGGTCTGTTATCGGCCCCGGTATGGCGTGGAAGGTAAATCGTCACAGAACGGCCGCTTGTCATGCGCCGTAGGCGCTGAGGGCCTCGGCAAATTCCTCGTAGCTCATGTTTCCGGCGAGGACGCTGTCGTCATTGACAACAAACGACGGTGTGGACGCGATCTTCCACTGGTCGATGCCTTTCTGGCGCAGGTCCACAATGCCTTCAAGAAGCGAACGGTTCTGCATGATGCTGTTAAATTCATCGGTGCCGATGCCGGCAAGCCGCGCCATCTTCTGAAGCTCGGCAACCGGGTCGGCAGCCCGTGCCCAGACAGGCTGTTTTGCCAGAAGCATTTTAACCAGCGGGAAGAATTTTGTCTCTGGAACCGCGCGGACGAGCGCGTGCGCACGAAGCGCCAGTCCATCGAGCGGGAAAGGACGAAGCTCAAGCCTGACGATGCCTTCATCAATCAGCTTGGCCTTCACTTTGGGGTAGGTGTTGTTGTGGAAATCCGCGCAGTGTCCGCATGTCATCGAATAATATTCGGCGACATGGATCGGTGCGTCGGCGCTGCCGATGCTGCGCGGCGACAATGCACTTTCAAGCAGGTCATCCGCATGCAGGACGCCTGTCGGAAGGATGGCCGGAAGGAAAGAGAGGGCAGCCGATGCAGCGCCAGCGCCGACAAAGGCGCGGCGGGTGATCAGGGGGGTGTTTTTTCTGGTCTGTTTCATCGCGGCAGAATAGCCAAACCCCTGACGCTCGGCAATGCCGATTCAGCGGTATGCCGCCATGCCGTCAGTCGGCTGATCCGAGACGCCGCAGCGCGGCACGCAGCTCGGGTGATTTGACCTTTTCCAGCTTGGCATCAAGAGCCCAGGTGGCCTTTGCCCGTTGCTCGGGAGAGGAGGGCTGGCCAGAGGTGGTGGGTGAGCCGCTGCGCGGCGGTGGAAGGGTCTGCACAAACACCACCTCGGAAATGGCGCGGTAGCCGAAAGCGGCATTTACGCGCTCTATGATGGCGCCCTTCATCTGTAGCGCGACCGGGCCAAACCCGCTGGCAATAGCCAGTTTCAGCGTGCCGCTTCCGCTTCTGGACAGGTTCATCTGCGCTGGCCTGCTCCACTGGGCCATGTCGCCGGCGATCATCGGCCATTCCGAGACCAGCCTGCTGATCACGAAACCGCGTTTCTGGACGCTTGGCGCCACCATGCCGTCAATCAGGCCGGACAGGCGGGTCATGCGTTTGCGCCGGGAGGTGGTCATCTGGCAGATCGTTTCCTTAGCTGGCTGCGCACAGGTTATCACAGCGCCCGGGGTGCGACCATTCCCCTCGCGCCGTTCTGATGGCGCGACATTGAACCGCAATCTGGGCTGTGCCAGTCTCGGCGCCATGACCCGAGGAGACTTTTCCGCCAAGCAGATTTTCGACTGGTATGACCGGCATGGCCGTACGCTTCCCTGGCGGAGCCACTGGCCCGACCTGTCGCCAGCCTATCATGTCTGGCTGTCGGAGATCATGCTCCAGCAGACTGTGGTGGCCACGGTGATTCCCTATTTTCTGGATTTTACCCGCCGCTGGCCTGAAATCTGTGATCTTGCGTCTGCTCCTGCCGAGGATGTGATGGCGGCCTGGGCCGGGCTCGGCTATTACGCCCGCGCCCGCAACCTGCATCGTGCCGCGCAGATGGTCTGCGACGATTTTGATGGCCGGTTCCCGCAGGATGAAGACGGGCTTCGTGCGCTGCCCGGGGTCGGGCCATACACCGCCGGTGCGATCGCGGCCATTGCCTTTGGCAGGCCAAGCGTGGTCGTCGACGGCAATATCGAGCGGGTGATGGCGCGCTATTTCGCTGTCGAGACACCGCTGCCGTCGGCAAAGGCCGAACTTGGGGACCATTATGCGGCGGTGCGCCCGAATGATCGACCTTCGGACTTTCCACAGGCCTTGATGGATTTCGCCAACGCCGTCTGCACACCGAAGAACCCTGGCTGCCTCGGGTGTCCGGTCGGCGAGGGGTGTGCGGCACGGCAGGCGGGAACGCAGGACATGTTTCCGGTGAAGCCGCCAAAGAAGGCCAAGCCCATGCGCCGTGGCATTGCCTTTGTTGCCATTGACGCAGATGGGCGTGCCTTGATGCAGACCCGGCCCGAACGCGGCATGCTTGGCGGAATGGCCGCCTTTCCTTCAGCGGGATGGACGGATGCCGATCCGCCCTTCGACCCTGACATGCCGTTTGCAAGTGCGCCGTTCGACGCTGACTGGGGTCTGGCAGACGATCAGGTCAGCCACGTCTTCACGCATTTTTCGCTGACCATGGACGTCGCCGTGACACGGTTGGACAACATCATGGACGGCAGCGAATGGCAGAAAGTGCGCGTCTCCGGCCTGCCGACATTGATGCGCAAGGTCTGGGAGACGGCTGGAAAGGCCTAGGCACCCGACATTCGGGCCTCAGACCACAGACAGGTTAAATCAGTGGTTGAAATGGCGCATGCCGGTCATCGCCATCACGATTCCGGCGTCATCGGCGGCGGCGATCACCTTGTCATCGGCCTTTGACCCGCCCGGCTGGATCACCGCCGTGGCTCCGGCCTCGATCAGCGCGGCAAGCCCGTCGGCAAAGGGGAAAAACGCGTCCGATGCGGCCACCGACCCGATGGTGCGCGGTGCGTCCCATCCATGGTGCGCAGCGGTATCGCGCGCCTTCTGTGCGGCAATGCGGGCAGAATCTACACGGCTCATCTGGCCGGCGCCGACACCAATGGTGCAGCGGTCGCTGGCAAAGACGATGGCGTTGGATTTCACATGTTTGCAGACACGCCAGGCGAACATCATGTCGTCGATCTGGCCGGCATCTGGCTGCGCCTTTGTCACGATCCGCAAGTCTGTTGCCGTGATCGATCCGTTGTCACGAGATTGGGCAAGGAACCCGCCACTTACCGATTTGAGTTTCACCGCCGCAGCTGCCGGGTCGGGCATCATGCCGGTCACCAGAAGGCGAAGATTCGGTTTTTGGGCAAGAATTTCGCGGGCTTCGCCATCGGCGTCAGGCGCGATCACCACTTCGGTGAAAATGCCGGTAATGGCGCGCGCCGTTTCGGCGTCGAGCGTCATGTTGGCAGCGACGATCCCGCCAAAGGCGCTGACCGGGTCGGCAGCAAGCGCGTTCTGCCATGC
>JAKMFG010000076.1 GCA_022425565.1 Alphaproteobacteria bacterium | reverse complement strand
ATATTTACCGCGCCCGGCGGCCTCGGCACGACGGGCCTCAAAGCCCTTGTAGTCGATCGTCTCCATCGCCTTGTCCAGCGGTGGCTCATAATCGCCGATGTCATATTGCAGCGCCACCGGCGTCTGGTACGGGAAGGCCTCCTTCGGAATGAAGTTCATCCGCCGGAACTCGGCCGGGTCCATGCCGACCTGGCGTGCCGCGCTGTCCATCACCCGTTCAAGGAGGTAGGTCGCTTCCGGACGGCCGGCGCCGCGATAGGCGTCAACCGGCGCGGTCGTCGTCGCCATGCCCTTCACATTGGTGTAGATCGCCGGAATCTCATAGCAGCCCGACAGCAGCGGGGCATGCAGAATGGTCGGCGTCACAACCGAGAATGCCGACAGGTACGAGCCGATATTGGCCAGGCTGTCGACCCGCAGGCCGGTGATGCGGTTGTTGGCGTCGAGCGCCATTCGCACCTTGTTGATGTGGTCGCGGCCATGCGCGTCGGCAAGGAAGGACTCGCTGCGGTCGGCCGTCCATTTGATCGGACGCTGCAGCTTCTTCGATACCCAGGTGCAGACTGCTTCTTCCGGATAGACATAGATCTTCGATCCGAAGCCGCCGCCGACATCGGGGGCGACAACGCGGAACTTGGATTCCGGAATGCTCAGCATGAAGGCACCAATCACAAGCCGTGTCAGATGCGGGTTCTGCGAGGTGGTGAACAGCGTGTAGGCCTCGTCGATAGGGTCATATTCCGCTACCGCGGCACGGGGCTCCATCGCGTTTGGAACAAGACGGTTGTTCCGCACTTCCAGCTCGACCACGGTGGCGGCGTCTGCCAGCGCGGCCTCGGCGGCGGCTTCGTCGCCAAGCTCGAAATCGAAATACATGTTGTTCGGCACATTCTCGTGGATCTGCACGCCCTCGGAGGCGGAAGCCAGATCAACAACCGGTGCCAGGACCTCGTAATCGATCTCGACAAGCTCGGCCGCGTCACGCGCCTGCTGCAGCGTTTCCGCAATCACGGCGACAACATGGTCACCCACATAGCGGACCGAGCCATTCGCGAGAATCGGGTGCGGTGGCTCGTTGGTCGGCGATCCGTCACGGTTGGTGACGACCCAGCCGCAGATCGGCCCGCCGATGCCATCGGCAGCAACATCCTCGCCGGTGTAGATGGCGACCACACCGTCTGCCTTGGCGGCGGCGTCGGTGCGGATCGACTTGATATTTGCATGTGCATGGTCCGAGCGGATGAAATGCACATGAAGCTGTCCATGACGCGAAATGTCGGCCGTGTAACGACCGGAACCCGTCAGAAACCTTTTGTCTTCCTTGCGGCGTACAGACGCGCCGATGCCGTCCTTGGTGCTTCCCTCTGGCATTGTCACTCTCCCATTTTCTGTGCGCCGGCCTGAACGGATTTCACAATGTTGTGGTATCCGGTACAGCGGCAAATGTTACCTTCGAGACCTTCACGAACATCCTGTTCGCTCGGATTCGGGTTCTTTTCGACAAGCTCAATGGCGCTCATTACCATGCCGGGCGTGCAGAAACCGCACTGCAGGCCATGGTTCTCGTGAAACGCCTGTTGCATCGGATGCAGCGATTCTGCGCGTCCGATTCCTTCGATGGTCGTGATCTCGGCCCCTTCGGCGGCAACGGCCAGCATCGTGCAGGATTTTACGGATTCGCCATTTACATGAACGACACAGGCGCCGCACTGGCTTGTGTCGCAGCCGACATGAGTACCTGTCAGTGCCATGGTTTCGCGGATGAAGCTGACGAGCAGCGTGTTGTCAGGCACGTCGGCACTGACAGCTTTCCCGTTCAGCGTGAGATTCACGTTGGTCATTATTTCCTCCAGATCCTAGCGTACATGGCTGCAAATTGTTTTGCCTTTTTGAAGCACGCTCTTGAATATCGTTAAGCGAAACAAAAGCTCTGTAAATAGGGGAGCGGATAAATTTCCTGTGATGTTTAACCGCACCCGGGCTTTTACATGGATGTGCACCGGCTCAATTCTTGGGCGCGCGCACGATAATGCTGGAGAAAACAGGCGATGATCCCGGATACGGTAGACAGCCTTCGCGCCGTTATGGCGGATCATGATTATGTGCTGTCTGACGGGCTTGCCGTCAGCCTGTTCCTTGCGCTTCGCAAGCAGCGCCCGCTGTTCCTCGAGGGCGAGGCGGGCGTTGGTAAGACCGAGGTCGCAAAGACGCTCGCAGGCCTGCTGGGACGGCGGCTGATCCGCCTGCAATGCTATGAGGGGCTGGACATCGCCTCGGCCGCCTATGAGTGGAACTATGCAAGGCAGATGATGCAGATCCAGTCTGCCGGGCAGGGCGTGCTGTCGAGTGCGGACCTGTTTACCGCTGACAATCTGATCGAGCGCCCGCTGCTCGAGGCGCTGCGTGACGACGGCAGCGGCGCGCCAGTTCTGCTGATCGACGAGTTGGACCGTGCCGACGAGGCGTTTGAGGCCTATCTTCTGGAAATTCTGTCGGAATGGCAGGTCACGATTCCCGAATTCGGCCCAGTCGTCGCCAAGACGCCGCCGATTGTCATTGTCACCTCGAACCGGACCCGCGAGATCCACGACGCGTTGAAGCGGCGTTGTTTCTACCATTGGGTCGATTATCCAACGGTCGAGGACGAGCTGGATATTCTGCGCCGAAAGGCGCCCGAGGCCGGTGCAGCACTTGGCGAGCAGGTTGTCCGGTTTGTGCAGAAACTTCGCGGGGCGAACCTGTTCAAGGCCCCTGGTGTGGCGGAAACCATCGACTGGGCGCAGGCGCTTGTTGAGCTGGACTGCGTGGCGATTGATCCGGCACAGGCCGATTCGACCATGGGCGTGCTGCTCAAATATCAGGATGACATCGCCCGGATCAGCGGCAGCGAGGCGGCCCGCATCCTGACCGAAATCCAGACAGAAATGAGCGGATACAAGGCCGGATGACATCATCCTATCCAGACAATGTGACGCCGCTGTTCGGGGCGCCCCGGCAGAAGCCGGTGAAACCGACCACAGATGGCGGAAAGCCGGCAGGCAAGAGACCACCTCGCGGATACCGGGGTGAGAAGCTCGATCAGAATATCGCGCATTTCGTGCGTGTGCTGCGCCGCACCGGGCTGCGGCTGGGGCCGGCGGCGACACTGGATTGTGTCGAGGCGTGCCGGACTGTCGATATCGGCAGCCGCGCGGAATTCTATCATGCCCTGTCGAGCTGCCTCGTGAAGCAGCCCGAGGACCGGATGGTCTTCGACCAGACCTTTCACATTTTCTGGCGCAATCCGCGGCTCATGGAAAAGATGCGCGATCTGCTGCTGCCGTCGCTGACCCGCGAGTCGGAACGCGACGCGGATGAGGAGCCGACATCGCGGCGTGTCGACGAGGCGTTGGGCTCCGACAAGGCCCCGGAGCCGGAGACGGCTGACGATGAATCCATCGAAATCGATATGTCGATGACGAGTTCGAACACCGAGCTTCTGCAGTCCACCGATTTCCAGATGATGAGTGCCGCCGAGATTGCCGAGGCCGAGCGTGCCATCGACAGCATGGTACTTGCCCTTCCCATGCGGCCATCTCGTCGGTTCTCGGCCGCGCCCTCGCATGGCCGCTTGTCGTTCAAGCGCACGCTTCGCCGGATGTCGCGGCAGGCCGGGATGCCGCTACCCGTTTATGAACAGCGGCTGCAGAAACCGCGGCCCATTGTGGTGATCTGCGATATTTCAGGGTCGATGGAGCGCTATTCCCGGATGTTCCTGCGGTTTGCCCATGCGCTGACCCAGCGGCGCGGAACGGTGCATTCCTTCCTGTTCGGTACACGGCTGACCAATGTCACGCGGCAGATGAAGGACCGTGACCCCGATGCCGCGCTGCGCACCGTCTCGCGCTATGTCGAGGACTGGTCTGGCGGCACGCGTATTTCGAGTGCGCTGCAGGGTTTCAATCGTGACTGGTCACGACGGGTTCTTGGGCAGGGGGCTGTGGTGCTGCTGATCACCGACGGTCTGGACCGGGACGAGGATGGCGATCTTGACTTCGAGATTGACCGGCTGCACCGGTCCTGCTCACAGCTGCTCTGGCTTAACCCGCTGTTGCGCTTTGACGGGTTCGAGCCGCGCAGCGGGGGTGTGCAGACCATGCTGCCCCACGTCGACGGCTTTCTTCCTGCCCATTCGCTGGATTCGATCAGGCAGCTGTCCGAGGTGATCGACCGGGCGCCGGCCACGGGCCACCATATGGAATCACTCGTCAGCTGGCAGCACAGGCTGCATGATATTCTGGAAGAGCAGATAGCAAGCGGGGCGCCGTCATGATGTCGGATAATTCGGGTGTGACCAACGCCGACCTGCTGGTGCGGGCCGATCAATGGTGCCGGGACGGACATGGTGTTGCCATTGCCATGGTGATGCAGACCTGGGGGTCCTCGCCGCGCCCCGTCGGCAGCATCATGGTTGTGCGCGACGACATGGCGGTCGAGGGATCGGTCTCCGGCGGCTGTGTCGAGGCCGCTGTGATCGACGCTGCGCTGGATTCCATGTCGAGCGGCGGTGGACAGCGGCTCGATTTCGGGGTTGCGGATGCGCGCGCCTGGGAAGTCGGGTTGTCATGTGGCGGAAAGATCGCGGTTCTGGTGACGCCGGTGGCCGCCACCGGCCTGCCGCCCACGGCGCTGTCTGAGCTTGCCGGCGACATCGGGTCACGCCAGTCGGCAACGCTCGGGTTCGATGCCCAGACCGGGGTGATGCAGGACGCGGCACAGGCGGATGGCGGTGAGCATTCGTTTCTGTCCGAGGACGAAAGGAACTTCATACTCAGGCAGGTGCCACCGCGCCGTGTCCTTGTTGTAGGCGGCGTGCATATCACCCAGTTTCTGGCACCCATGGCGCGTCAGGCCGGCTATGACGTCACCATTATCGATCCGCGCGAGGTGTTCAGCACTGCGGAACGGTTCCCGGGAAGCGAGTGCCTGACTGCCTGGCCGGACGAGGCGATGGAAGGGCTGAGGCCGGACGCGCGAACAGCTGTGGTGACACTGACCCACGACCCCAAGATCGATGATCCGGGACTGGTGGAGGCGTTGCGGAGCGATGCCTTCTACATTGGCTGCCTTGGTTCGCGGCGCACCCATGCGGCAAGATGCGAGCGGCTTGCCGAGGCCGGGTTCTCGGCAGACGACCTGGCCCGCCTTCACGGTCCGGCGGGGCTGGATATCGGGGCGAAGACGCCGGCCGAGATCGCGGTGTCGATCCTTGCCCAGATGATTGATGTGGAACGCCGCCAGCCGGCGGCGTCCTGAGTATGCCGCGATGAAATTTGGACCTGTCCCCACAGATGAAGCCGAAGGCGCGATCCTTGCCCATGCGGCGCATCTTCCAGATGGCCGGCTTCGCAAGGGAACGAGGCTGGCTACAACCGAGCTGGAACGGCTGCGTGCCGCCGGTATCGGCGAGGTGATCGTCGCCCGGCTCGAGCCTGGCGATATTGACGAGGATGCGGCGGCCGACAGGCTGGCAGCAGCGCTGATGCCGCCAGGGCTGCGGCTGTCCGAGGCGGCAACCGGCCGCGTCAACATCTACGCGGTCGGACGGGGCATCGTGCGCTTTGATCGCGAGGGGCTGAAACAGGTCAACCGGATCGACGAAGGGATCACGCTGGCCTGTGTCCAGCATAACCAGCTGGTCGAGGATGGCGATATGATCGCCACGCTGAAGATCATTCCCTATGGCATTTGCGAAGACGTGGTCGAGGCGGTGGAACAGCAGGCTGTCGGCGCCCCGGTCCTTGGCTTTCACCGACTGACAGCGCGTCCGTTTGCGTTGATCCAGACCCGTATGGAGGGCATGAAGCCGTCCGTGCTGACCAGCACCGAAAAAGTCACCAAGCAGCGCCTGAACCAGCTCGGCTGCGCGCTGGTCGACAGCCGCGTTGTCGCGCATGAGGCCCATGCGGTCGCAGAGGCTATCGAGGCGGCGCGGGAACACGGGGCCGAGGCGATCCTGATCTGCGGCGCGTCTGCCATTAGTGATCGCCGCGACATCGTTCCGATGGCGGTCAAGCAGGCCGGAGGCAAGGTCGACAGGCTGGGCCTTCCGGCAGATCCTGGCAATCTGCTGATGTCGGCGAGCCTTGATGACATGCCCGTTATCGGCATGCCGGGATGCGCGCGCTCGCCGCGGCTGAACGGGTTTGACTGGGTGCTGCAGCTGGTTTTGGCAGGCCTGCCGCTGGATGATGATGAAATCGCCGATATGGCCATTGGCGGGCTGCTCATGGAAATCGCCTCGCGGCCGCTTCCCCGCCGCATGGTCGAGCAGCGCAGGTCGGACACCATTGCCATTGGCGGTGTGCTTCTTGCTGCCGGCATGTCGCGGCGCATGGGGGACGAGAACAAGCTTCTGGCCGCGATCGATGGTGTTCCCATGGTAAGGCATGTGGCCGAAGCCATGATCGCGGGCGGCATTCGAGAGCTTGTCGTCGTTACCGGTCATCAGGCCGATGCGGTGACCGCGGTGCTCTCGGATCTCGAAGCGCCCGGCATCATATTGCGGTTTGTGCATAATGCCGATTTTGCCGATGGTCAGGCCGGATCGGTCGCCGCCGGTGTGGCGGCTCTGTCGAATGATGTATCCGGCGCGCTGATTGCGCTCGGAGACATGCCGTTTGTCTTGGCGGATCTGGTCGCTGAGATGATTCAGGACCATAGCGGCCTCGGCGATCACGAAATGCGGATTTCATTCCCGGTGTTCGAGGGCCGGCGCGGCAATCCGGTGTTGTGGGGGCGCGGATTTTTCAAGGCCCTGGCCGGCCTCAGCGGTGATATCGGAGGGCGCCGGATTCTTGCCGAAAATCCGGCTGCGGTTAACAGCATCAGCTGGACCGATGACAGCATCCACAATGATATTGATACCGGTGATGACCTGAGGCGTCATCTTCGGGGTTGAACCTGTCGCGAAGGAAGGCTATATCGGCCTCGAATCTTCGATGTTTCCCGGTGCCGCTGTCTGCGACAGCCAAGGCTGCCCACAAAGGGCCAGCCCGTCCCGCCGCCTCGCGCACCGTTTTTTCCTATTCGACGCAACGCAAGCTCGACACAACTTACAGGAGCCCCACAGATGCAGCTTTCCAATCTTACAGGCAAGACCGTCGCCATCATGGTCGCGAGCGGATTTGACGAGGACACCTTTATCGCCATCCAGCGTGCGATGATGTCCGTCAACGCAAAACTGCGTGTCATTTCCCGCGATGCCGGCCTGACGAATGCCTGGAACGGAAGCGGCTGGGGCATGTCCTATCCGGTAGACGGCACCCTCACAACGACGCTGGCCGTTGACTATGACGCGTTGATCGTGCCAACCGGCGAGCGTCACGTCACCACGCTGTCCGGCGAAGCGCACGCCAAGCGGCTGATGCGCGCCTTCACCCGCGAAGAGATGCCGGTCCTGCTTCTGGATGATGCGGTTTCGATTCTTGACTTGATCGACATGGCCGCTCCGGCCATTGCCGAAGGCAGTGAAGTCGCTGTCGAAGGACGGCTTGCCATCGGACGCGGTGCTGCGCTTAAGGCTGGCCTTGAAGCGTTGAACCGGGCCATGATCGTCGAGGATGGCGAAAGCGTGGCTGCCTGACGGCAGTGAACGTCGCCGGTCCATCCGAAATATTGCCCGGCAGGATAGGCTGATGTCCGAAAACCAAGGCATGAAAGCCCTGCCATCACCCTGTGTTTCGATTTGTCAGCTCGATCCCGTCTCCGGCCAGTGCCTTGGCTGTTATCGGACCGGTGCTGAAATCGCCGCGTGGCGTTCGATGGGCGTCGAGGCGCAACGCGAACTGCTAGAAGCGCTCAGGCAGCGGCGCGCTGAAGCTACGGGTGTAAAACGTCGGCCGACGCGCCGCCGCAGAACCTAAAGCCGGAAAGAGTAACGCATTGTCATCGCTGGAAAATCTCCTGGAAACAACGGGGTGGGTTCTTGCAGACGGGGCCACGGGCACGAATTTCTTCAAAAAGGGTCTCGAGACCGGCTACCCACCCGAGCTATGGAATGTCGAACGTCCCGATGAGGTGATGGCGCTTCACGCCTCCTTCATCGAGGCCGGGTCACAACTGGTTCTGACCAATTCCTTTGGCGGCACTGCCCACCGGCTGAAGCTGCATGATGCACAGGACCGTGTTCACGAACTGAACAGTGCCGGCGCGCGGATCACCCGGCGCGCTGCCGATGACGGCCGGGACCGCACCGGCCGTGAGGTTGTGGTAGCCGGGTCCATGGGGCCGACAGGCGAGCTGTTTGCCCCGATGGGCGCCCTCGACTATGACGATGCCTATGCCGCTTTCTATGCTCAGGCAACCGCGCTTGCGGAAGGCGGGGTAGACATATTGTGGGTCGAGACGATGTCGTCGCTGGAAGAGGTGAAGGCGGCCATCGACGCTGCATCCGCCACCGGCCTTCCTGTGGCCGCCTGCATGACATTCGATACGGCCGCCAGGACCATGATGGGCGTCTCGCCGGCGGAATTTGCCACCCAGTCGTCCGGATTCGGTGCCGGATTTGTTGGTGCCAATTGCGGGATCGGCCCGGCAGAGCTTCTCCATTCCGTGCGCGAAATGCTGCCGGCGACGGATGTGCCGGTGATCGCCAAGGGCAATTGCGGCATTCCGGCCTATGTCGATGGCGGCATCCATTATCACGGCACACCGGAACTGATGGGCGACTATGCCTGTTTCGCCCGCGATGCCGGTATCAAGATCATCGGCGGTTGCTGCGGCACCACGCCTGAGCATGTTGCCGCGATGGCAGCAGCGCTCGTCGGAACGCCGTCCCGCCCGTTTGACGAAGTGGCCGCAGAGGCCGCGCTCGGCATGCCATGGAAGGATCTTCCAACGCCGCCGGCCGCCGGGGATGATGCCGCACCGCGCCGCGCGCGCCGCCGCCGCTCGCGTCGTTGAAGCCTGTTGCGGAGTACGGGCAATCTTTGCATACTGCGCGCGATTTTGCCGTCCAGCCGTAGCCATGGCATTTTTTGTCAAGAAAGCCGGCTGGCTGTTCCCGTTTGATTTGTCCTGCCGGAGTTAGACCATGCACGCCTTCCGCTCGCACACATGCGCAGAGCTCACCGAGGCCAATGTTGGCCAGCCTGTCCGCCTGTCCGGATGGGTCAACCGCAAGCGCGATCACGGACAGCTTGTGTTTGTTGACCTGCGTGACCATTACGGGTTGACCCAGTGTGTTGTCGATTCCTCCGATCCCACCTTTGCAGCGGTCGAGGCGACACGGCTTGAATCGGTGGTAACGATCACCGGCACTGTGCTGAAGCGCAGTGACGAAACCATCAACACCGGCTTGCCGACTGGCCATATCGAGGTGCGGATCGAGCAGTTCGAGGTGCAGTCGGCCGCCGACACGCTGCCGCTGCAGGTAAATTCGGATGTCGATTCCGGCGAAGAGACACGTCTTCGTTATCGCTATCTCGATCTTCGCCGGTCACGCCCGCATGACAACATCATGCTGCGTGCCAAGATCATTCAGTCGATCCGCGCCCGCATGGTGTCGCAG
>JAKMFG010000069.1 GCA_022425565.1 Alphaproteobacteria bacterium | reverse complement strand
GCCCTAGATCGCCTGAAGGAAGAAAATGCCGGACAGGAATGCTGACACGGCGAGGGTGCCCGCGGCCAGCGTCTTGTGCGGTGCCGGCCAGGGAAGCCATTCCAGCGCCATCAGCCGCAGTCCGCCGAACAGATGCACCGCCAGTAGGAAGACAAGGCCGAATTCGGCCAGCTTGACGATGGGCAGTTCGGTAAAGGCAAGGAAGCTGTCAAGAGCCGCGACATCAGTCAGCGCAAGCGACAGCACCCAGAAATGCAGCGGCAGGAACAGCGCCAACCCCACGCCTGACAGGCGGTGCAGAATATGCGCGTACCATAGCGCATGGCCGCGGATACGTGCCGGCGCCCGGCCCGTCTGCCTGCTCATACCTCCACTCATGCTCCCGCTCATGTCATGGTGACGGCCATCACGGCGCGTCCCCCCATCACCAGCAGCAGCGCGCACAGCGCCAGGCAGACGCCGTTCAGCACGCCGCCGCGAAGTCCCGCCCATTCTGACAGGACGGTGCGCACGCCGATGGCACCGTGTATCGAGACAGCCACGACAAAGCTTCCATAGAACAGGGCCCATGACAGGCTTCCCTGGGTGCGCCCAAGGATTTCACCAGCGCTGAGACCGCCCTGGACGGCATAGATCATCACCGCGATATGACCAATCACCAGTGGGGCCATGATCAGTGCAGTGATGCGCTGCGCCATGTAGAGCCTGAGTTCCAGCATCAGCCGCGTCCTCCGCCGAAGAACCGTTTCGCCGTTGCGCGTTTCAGCCCGGCGATGGCGCCCATCGGGTCCAGATCGTTCGGACAATAATGGGTGCAGCTTCCCATCGAATGACAGCTGTGACAGCCGCCCGACTGGGAAACGGCGTCGAGGATGGCATCGCCGCCATCGTCGCGGGAGTCGTTATAGAGCGTCCATGCCCGTTGCAGGGCGGCGGGTCCGAGATAGTCCGTGTTGCCGGCAACCGTGTCGCAGGCCGCATAGCAGATCGCACAATTGATGCATTCGATTCCGGCGCTGGCCTCGATGCGCTCAGGATCGTCCGGCGTGACGGCGGCAAACGCGTCGCTGCGTCCCGCCGACGGGTGGTGGATGGCTTCCGCCTTCACCCATTTGTCGAAGAATGGATCCATGTCGGTGACAAGATCCTTGATCACCGGCAGGTTGCGAAGCGGGGCGATATGCAATTCGCCATTGCGCGCCACGCGCCCGACATGTGTCCTGCAGGTCCAGCGCGGCTCGTCATTCACCATCATCGCGCATGAGCCGCACATGCCCACCCGGCAGGCGAACCGGTAGGTCAGGCTGGCATCGGCCTGCTGCTGTATCCAGGTGACGACATCGAGAACGGTCTGGCTTTCCTGCCGCGGAACGTCGAAACGCTGCTCTGTGCCGCCATTTTCGTCACCGCGCCAGACATAGACGGCGAGCGTTCCGTTTGCTTCATTGCTCCCGCCTTGGGTGGCCGCCAAGCGCTGTTCGTCAGGCATGAAATGGTCTCCGTGCTGCCCCTTGTGGCATCAGAGAATACAGTAACGGCAGACTCGCAGATGGGGAACGGCCAAAATCGCCGCGCCGTGCCGGGTTTGGCGAGAGAGTTGTCAATTTGAACTGGCCCGGAAAATGCGTTAGAGCAAAGGCATCATGTCTCAATCCCGGACCTTCAAGATGAACCAGACAATCGACCTTCTGACCAGCCACCGCTCCATTCGTAAATTCACCGATGAACCGGTCGATCCGGCCCTGTTCACAAGGCTGGTCGAGGCGGCGCAAGCGTCGGCGAGCTCGAGCTTCCTTCAGGGTGTGACCATTATCCGCGTTACCGACCCTGCCAAGCGCGTGGCTTTGCGGGATGTCGCCGGCGGGCAGGCCTATGTCGAGACGGCACCCGAATTCCTCGTGTTCTGTGCTGATCTCAGCCGTCCGATGCGGTGCTGCCGGCAGCATGGCGGCACCCCGGCAGAAGGGCTGACCGAACAGTTTGTCATCGCCACCGTAGATGCCGCGCTCTATGCGCAGAATTTTGTCATCGCGGCTGAATCAGTGGGTCTTGGCATCTGTTATATCGGAGCGCTGCGCAACGATCCGGCGAAGGTGACCAAATTGCTGGAGCTGCCCCAGCAGGTTTATCCGGTCTTCGGACTGTGCCTCGGTCATCCGGCGCAGGACCCGGAGGTCAAGCCGCGCCTGCCGGTTTCGGTCACGCTGAAAACAGACAGTTACAGCACCGACGGCGAGGATGAGGCCATCGCCGCCTATGACGAGGAGATGCGGACCTATTACGCAAACAGGTCGGCAAACATCAAGATTCAGGGGTGGTCCGATCAGATGGCCGGGCTGCTGGCCAAGGAAGGTCGCCCGCACATGCTGGCATTCCTGCAATCGCAGGGTTTCCTGGACCGCTAGGCTGAAAACCGGCCTTGCTGCGGTGGCCTATTGCGAAAGCGGTCCGCCGGCCTTTTTCCATGCGATGATGCCGCCGGTCAGATTTACGATCGGGCCAAAGCCCATTTCGGAGGCCGCTTTTGCTGCCAGCGCTGATCTGCCACCAGAGGCGCAGTAGAAAATGAATATTTTGTCGCCCGAAAGCTCTGGTTTGTGGGCTGGGCTGTCCGGGTCTAAATGAAATTCCAGCATGCCTCGTGAGGACACAACGGCGCCTGGTATTACGCCTGTCTTCGCCTGTTCGATGCCATCGCGCACATCGACAAAGACGTGGTCGTCTCGACCAACAAGCTCGATCGCCTCTTCAGCGGTGACAACGGGAAGTCCGTCCTGGGCTTCGGCGAGAAGGGTTTTTACTCCCTTTTTGATGGTCTGTGTCATCGCGCTTTGTCCTTAGATCTCAAGGTTTAGTTTTGGTTTCCAGAAGGGGCGGAACAGTTCAATCTTTGGACAGCGGTTCATCACCACGCTGATACCGGCATCTTCGGCGATTTGTGCTGCGTATTCGTCATAGACGCCGATCTGCGCCCACAGCACTTTTGCGCCGATGGCCACCGCCTGATGGGCGATTTCGGGGAGTTCCTCGGATTTGCGGAATACCTCGACCATATCAACAGGCCGGTCGATTGCTTCCAGCGAAGGATAGACCTTCAGGCCACGAATTTCTTCAAGGCCGGGTCGCGGGTTGATCGGAATCATGTCATAGCCGGATTCATGAAGCACGCGCAGCACCCCGTAGCTGAACTTGGTCTTGTCAGGGCTGGCCCCCACCATGGCGATGGTTTTCACCGATGACAGAATGTCCTTGAGATATGTGTCGCTGTAGGGTTCTGCGTGGTTCATATGGGCCATGTCAGCTCTTCCTGTGGGCGGGTCCATTGATCGGCGAGGCGATGTCAGCCTTTAACTCGTGTGGTTCCAGCGGGTCAAGGAATGGATTGCGGTACAGCTTGTCATGGCTTTCGGTGCCGATTTCCAGCGTGCAGTCGCTTTGCGCCCGTGCCACGCACAGAATCACATAGCCATCTGCGATCTGGCGGTTGTTCAGCGCGACCTGTGCCCGCTGGTCTATCTCACCTTCTATAAGCTTCGCCGCGCAGGTGATGCAGCCACCATACTTGCAGCCATAGGGAAGATCGACTCCCTGAGCACGAAGCTCATCAAGAAGCGGCCGCCTGCCGCTGACCTGATAGCTGGCATTGCCGCGGTTGGCGAGCGTAACCGTTTTCATAGCCAGATATCGCTTGTGCAATCGCCGCCGGGGTAGCGGGTTTCATGGCAGCGCGACGGCCCGTTCGGCTCCTTGCCGAAATCGACGACAAAGTCGGGATCGATCTCCATCCCGCCATTTTCAGTGTCACAATTGACCATCAGCATGCATCCGCCGTTGGTGCGGATTTCCGGATAGAACTGGTTGTCCCAGGTGCTGAACAGCGAGGTGGTGACATAGAGCCGCTTGCCATCCAGCGACAGCTGGATCATCTGCGGACCGCCAGTGACCTTCACGCCATTGACCTCGGGTGCCTTGTTCAAGAGCCCACCCATCCAGACCTGCCCCGTCAGTTTGGGGTTATGCGGGTCAGAAATGTCATATTGCCGGATGTCGCCATGCAGCCAGTTGCAGAAATACAGGAACCGGTCATCCATCGACAGCAGGATTACAGATATGACGCCTGGAACGGGTATCGGCCAGTCGGGGTGCGGCTCGTTGCCGACATCAATGATCTTTTCCCACTGCCATTCACCGGCCTCGTCCTTCCACCAGTGGATGATGTTGGCCGACAGCGCAGCGCCGCAAAACCCGTGGGTGCTGTCAGGGTCGTGATGGAAACGCACCTCCAGCGGGACCAGCCCGTCCTCTCCCAGATAGAAGGTCTGCTTCGGCTCCTTCTTCTCGAAGTCCCAGAGATGAATGCGGCGGCCATATTTCAGATGCCCGACCTCTTCCAGATCAAACCCTGGCATGAAGGTGTTTGGCGCCGCCCATTCCGAAGACGCCATCACATTGTGACGGGGCTGGTACCAGAAATCATAACTGAACGGGATATCGCCCATCGAGTTTTCCCATCGACCGATGATGTTGAAATCCTTGTCCAGATGCAGGTAGCCCCCCGGCGCCTCGCCCTTGGCATTGCCGAGCATTGAGATGATGATCTCGGAGCCCAGACAATGCACAGTGTGTGGCGCTGACAGGTCTGTCTTCGCCTTGATGTCGCTTCCTTTGATGAGTTTATGAAGCCGCGGTGCTCGTGGGTCGGTGGCGGTATCGACGATATGGATGTTGGACGACCGCACGCCTGGCACCAGCAGATAGCTGCGGCTCATCGAACCGTCATCGAAACATGATGAGCAGGCGTTCCATCCCATATGGTGCAGCTCGTCACCGATGCCCGGCATCTCCAGCCGGTGGATCACTTCTGAATAGGTGGGGCTGTCTGGGTCGGCATCTATGGTGCACAGGTAATCGGGCTTCTGGATGCCCGTACCGGTATAGATGGCAATTGTGTAAAGGATTTTTTCCCGAGGTGCCCTGATGGCATCCGCTGGGCTGGCATAGCCCGGACCACAACATTCCATTTTG
>JAKMFG010000047.1 GCA_022425565.1 Alphaproteobacteria bacterium | reverse complement strand
GTCATTCTTCATGTTCACCTACTTCACCGACCGTGATGGCAAGATGCAGCTGGAAAGTCTGGCCCAGTCGGGATTCGATCCGCTGAGCCGTACATGCCGCTTCATGCTGACAGAAGAGGCGCATCACATGTTTGTCGGCGAGACCGGCGTTGGCCGCACCATTCAGGCGGCTGTCGACGCGATGACAGCGGCCGGCATCACCGACCCGTATGACATCAACCGCATCCGCGACCTTGGTGTGATTGATCTGCCGACCATCCAGAAGAAACTGAACCTGCATTATTCGCTGTCGCTGGACCTGTTTGGCAACGAGGTGTCGACAAACGCCGCGAACGCCTTCAATGCCGGCATCAAGGGCCGCTACATGGAACACCGTCTTGAGGATGACCATCGGCTCCAGAACGACACATACGATGTGAGCACGGTCAAGGAAGACCAGATCATAACCGAACAGATGCCGGCCCTGAACGCCATCAATATGCGGCTTCGTGACGATTACGTGAAGGACGCTTCAGGTGGTCTGAACCGGTGGAACAAGATCATGAAGCGCAAGAATGTCGATTTTGAATTCAGGCTGCCGCATGAGGGGTTCAACCGCAATATCGGCGTGTTCGCGAATGTCAGTGTTGACCCGCAGGGCACCATTATCAGCGACGAGCAGTGGGAGTCCCACATCGCCGAGTGGCTGCCGACAAAGGCCGACGGCCAGTTCATCCAGTCGCTGATGAAGCCGTGCTACGAGCCCGGCAAATACGCAAGCTGGATCGCCTCGCCAAAGGTCGGCATCAACAATCAGGCCGGTGATTTTGAATATGTGAAGCTGCATATGGCGTAGGACCGCCATCGGCGCGGGACATTATGCATGCCCGGCTTTTCGGGCCGGTCACAACAGGGACGACGGGTAGACCGCCATGAAGATCAACATCATCTATGCCACGATTCTCGGCACCTCGCAGATGCTTGCCGAGGATCTCGAGGAAGAACTGTCAGCCTCGCATGAGGTCAGTGTCACCGACATCATGCATCTGGCGATCGACGATCTGTATGACGGGTCGTTCCATGTGTTCATTTCCTCGACCACGGGACGTGGTGAAATTCCTGATTCGGCGGCTGACTTCGTTGCCGATCTTAAGGACGCCGAGCCTGATCTCTCGGCGCTGAACTTTGCCATCTTCGGCCTTGGCGATATGGGCTATGCCGAAACCTTCAATATGGGCAGCCAGCATCTGGCCGATCTGCTGACGGGTTTCGGTGCGGCGCAGATTGGCACGCGCGGGCTGCATGACGCGTCCGCCGGAGACGAGCCCGAGGATATCGCCATTCCCTGGGTAACCGACATCCTCGCCAAATTGCCGGCACAGGCCGAGGCAAGCTAGGCCGGAATGCCCGCAATGACGTCACTGCCAGACATTCTGGATCCGGGCGCGACACTCGCCACCCGGCTTCGTGAAGCCCGTAGGCAGCACGGCCTGTCGCGCCGCCAGCTTGCCGAAACCTCACAGGTATCGATGCGGTATCTGGCGCTTCTGGAATCCGGTGATGGCAATGTGTCGGTTGCCATTCTCTGTCGCATCGCCGCCGCGCTCGACCTGCCGGTCGCCAGCCTTCTTCGGGACGATGATGACAGTGTCCGTCCCAATGACATGGCGGCCAGGTTCGCCACCGCCACGCCGCATCAGAAACGCGCCATTCTCGAAATCCTCGGTGGTCCGCATCTTGATGGGCCGGATCGCCGCCGCCGTGTCGCGCTTGTCGGTGTCAGGGGTGGCGGCAAATCGACACTGGGCCGACTGGCCTCGGCGCGGCTTGAGGTGCCGTTCCACGAGGTCTCGCACGGCATTGAACAGCTTGCAGGCGTGCCGGTGTCCGAGGTTGTCGCTCTCTATGGGCAGGATGGTCTGCGGCGGTATGAGGCGACAAGCCTTGCCGAACTGGCAGCGCGGCATGACGAAGTGATCGTCGCTGTTGGTGGTGGCATTGTCGAGACCGAGGCCAATTTTGATTTCCTGCTGGCGCATTTTCACACGATCTGGGTGCGCGCCACGCCGGCCGACCATATTGCGCGGGTCAGTGCCCAGGGTGATGACCGTCCAATGCG
>JAKMFG010000064.1 GCA_022425565.1 Alphaproteobacteria bacterium | reverse complement strand
GCACCTACCCGGCAAGCCCGGTGCGCGCCGGCAGCTGACCGGCCACCACAACAGGCTGCATCGGCACCGGCCACCCGGCGGATCCGGCATTAATGGCTTGTCCCCCATGCGGCTTTCATCCATATAGAGGGCAGGAAGGCTGGGCGGACGTGCTGTCGGTCTAACCGGTCAGGTCCGAGAGGAAGCAGCCAGGGTCGTTTTCGCGCGGGTCGTTCAGTCTTCCGCCTCCCTTCATCCGACGATCGATATCAGCAGGCGCGACCCCGGGAGCGACACCGGGAGTGACACCGGCGAGCGACTTTGGGCACGACAAGGGCCGCCACCGGGCAGTTACCGGTGGCAAATCGACCCTTGCTGCGCTAGGTTTCAGACATCATGAGCGACAGCGTCCTGACAGGTTACCGGGTACTTGCGCGCAAGTACCGTCCCGAGCGTTTTTCCGAGCTGATCGGCCAGGAAGCGCTTGTCCGCACGCTGGAAAACGCACTGTCACTCGGCCGCTTGGCGCATGCCTTTGTTCTGACGGGTGTTCGCGGTGTCGGCAAAACCTCGACAGCACGGCTTTTGGCCCGTGGGTTGAATTGCATCGGGCCTGATGGTGAGGGGGGTGCAACGCTGGAGCCGTGTGGAAGCTGCGAGCCATGCCAGGCCATTGCCGCCGGCCGCCATGTCGATGTTCTGGAAATCGACGCTGCGAGCCATACCGGCGTCGATGATGCACGCGAGATCATCGAGGGGGTTGGCTACCGACCGGTCTCGGGACGTTTCAAGATCTACGTCATCGACGAGGTTCACATGATGTCGAAGAGCGCGTTCAACGCGCTGCTGAAGACGCTTGAAGAACCGCCCGACAATGTAAAATTCATTCTTGCCACCACCGAGATTCGCAAGGTGCCGGTCACCATCCTGTCACGATGTCAGCGTTTTGATCTGCGGCGCGTGCCAACCGAGATGCTGGCAACACATCTTGTCAGCATCTGCGAGCGCGAATCGATCACCGCCGACTCCGAGGCCATCACCGCCATTGCCCGCGCCGCCGAGGGATCGGTCCGCGATGCGCTGTCGCTTCTCGACCAGGCGGCGGCGATGACCGGCGACAGGATGACCATCGACAGCATCACCGAAATGCTCGGCCGCCCCGGGCGAACCGACTCTATCGTCATCCTCGATTCGGCGATGCGGGGCGAAACGGCTGGCGCGCTTGCCGCGCTTGCCAACACAATGGCCGGCGGTGCCGAGCCCGAGATGATCATCTCGGATCTGATGGACCTTGTTCACCGCGCCAGCCAGAAGGCCGCCGGCGGCGCGCTCGACACATTGCTGGAATCCGAAAAGGATGCCATTGATGCGCTGGCACAGATGGGGATCGCGCGACTCGGACGGGCCTGGCAGATGCTGCTCAAAGGCCATGGCGAGGTGGCATCGGCGCCGCAGCCGCCAGCCGCGGCCGAAATGCTGGTCATCCGGCTGGCGCATCTTGCCAATATGCCGACCCCCGGTGACATCGTTCAGCGCCTGGCGGCGAGCAACCCGCCACCACAGTCCGCACCGACCACGGCACCGTCAAAGAATGGTGGTGACATGGCGGTGGCACCGACCGCGGCACCTGATATGGCACAGCCCGAAATGACGGCACCTTCACCGACAGACGACCCGTCACCACAGGTGACGATGCGCGCCGGCGGCGGTGACTCTGTGGCGGCGCAACCGGCACCTGTATCGTCACCCTCACCAATGCTGGCACCAACTCCAGCTGCCGAACCTGAAAGTGTGACAACCCCTCAGCCACAATCATTGATGGATATTTCCGAACTGGCGGAGGCCCGGAATGATCCGTTGCTGGCAGCGCATATCCGCAGCCATGTAAGACTTGTCAGCATGCAACCAGGCCTTCTTGATATCTGCCTGACCGACGGCGCACCGGACAGCCTGCCTGGTGAAATGGCGCGCCGCCTCAGCGACTGGACCGAAGAGCGCTGGATGGTCAGCCTGTCCGATGGACCGGGCGGCATGACCATCGCCGAGGCGCGGCGCGAGGCGCAACAGCGCGAGATCGAGTCGATTGCCGAAACCCCGTTGATGAGGGCCATCACCGGGACCTTCCCC
>JAKMFG010000021.1 GCA_022425565.1 Alphaproteobacteria bacterium | reverse complement strand
CAGGTTCAACGCCCGCAGCCTTGCCTGGCGCGACGTCCGCTTTGATTTCAAGGGTAGCTATCTTGGGTCTGTCTGGTATATCTTCCTGCTTCCCGTGATTGGAATCCTGACGCTTGGACTGCTGGTTCCGTTCGCCTCCAAGGCGATGCGTGACTATGTCGGAAAGAATTACAGTCTTGGAACGGCGAGCTTCTATTGCGATGCGTCTCTTGGATCCTATTACGGCGCTGGCTTCAAGACCGTGCTGCTGCTCCTGATACTTGGCGCCCCGGTTGTCGGCCTTGCCTTTGTGATGCTGTCGGGCGTGTTGTCGCAGATCATGGCTGGCGGGATGACAGAGGCTGAATTTTATGGCCTTGCGGCTGATCCCTCGCTCAGCACCGCGATGTATGTTTTGCCAGTCATCCTGTTTTTTCTTTTCATGATTACAGGAAGCTATTACCGCGCCTTAACGCGAAATATCATGGTGAATGCACTTCGCCTTCAAGGTGGTGTGCGCTTCAGGTCCGAGGTGTCGGGTCTTGTCCTTGCATGGGTCATGGTCAGTAACCTGATCCTTGTGGTTCTGACGCTTGGCCTGCTGCAACCATGGACACAAGTGCGCCAGTACCGCTATCTGACCGAGAATACAGAGATCCGGCCGACCGCTGATATGAAGGGTTTCATCGACAAGCAGCTTCGCGCCGGCGGATCGGTCGGCGATGCTGTCGGCGAGGCGACCAGCATGGAAATCACCTTCTAGTCGTCCGATGCAGTTCCACGGAGCATTGACGAAATCAGGCACGACCATTCAGGTTGAGGCGGCTTTGCTTGTGTCAGAGCCGAACCAGCCGGCAGGCAGCCTGTTTCTGGCACGTGCCGATGCGCGCGGCGTGGATCAGGTGACCATTGCCGAAGTGCTGCCGATGATTGGGGGAGGGGATACGCGTCTGCGCCTTTCAACAGGCGATATCTTCCGGCTGCCCGCAGGACGTGAACATTCGAAACTGGAAAGCTTCTATCCCCGCCGCAGCCGAATGGGAGCGGGGTTGTCCCGGCTGGAGAATGTGCGCTGGCGCGGTGTTGTCGCGCTTAGCATCGCCTTTGTCTTCCTTGCAATCGGCATCAGGTTTGCCATTGCGCCAGTCGGCGATGCCATGGCGCGGATGATGCCGCCACATCTTGTGGAGCGGGCCTCGACAATGGTGCTAACCCAGCTCGATCTGGTGATCCTTGGAGACAGCACACTACCACAAGCGAGCCAGGACCAAATCAGCAAGGAATTTGAAAGGCTTCTTGCACTTGCGCCGGCTGAATACCGTAACACGAGGTTGCATTTCCGCAGTGCGCCGGGGATTGGCCCGAATGCCTTTGCACTGCCCGGCAATGACATCGTGCTGCTGGATGAACTGGTCACCTTTGCTGATGATGATGACGTGGTGCTTGGCGTGCTGGCGCACGAGCTCGGCCATGTTGCAGAGCAGCACGCACTTCGCCAGGTCATGCGCAGCGCCGTTGTTGCGATCGGGGTCAGCCTGATGGTCGGAAGCGAGGAAAGCATCCTTGAGGAAGTCGCCGGTTTTGGTGGCAGCCTTGTGCTGATGGAAAATTCACGCGCCTTCGAACTCGAGGCAGATCACCTTTCGGCCGACTGGATGGCGGCCATCGGGCGCGACCCACAGGCCCTTGTCAGGTTTTTCCAGAAAATCGCAGAGGAATGCGGCGAAAGGTGCGATGGCGGCAGCATGCTGGCCTCGCATCCCAGCTTCAGCGAGCGCATTGAGGCTCTCTCTGAATAACCAGATTGTGGAATGTCACCGGATCAGGCTGTGAGCTGCAAGCTCTTGCAACCGAGATGCGTCGAATCCCGTTCATCATGGCTGACAAAAAGCACAGCCATCTGCCGTGTCTCGGTGATTTCCCTGAGAGAATCGAAACAGCCCTGGCGTGTCGGCCAGTCCAGCGCACTGAAGCTCTCGTCGAGGAGCAGCACCGGCTTGTCACGCAGCAACGCCCTTGCCAAGGCCACACGTTGCTGCTGGCCGCCTGATATGGCGTCTGGCAGCCTGTTCTGCAGCCCGTCAATGCCAAGCCGCGTGAACGCGGCATTGATCGCTGCGTGATCGTCCCTCTTAATTGATGGCAACCCGATCCTGACATTCTCGAGACAGGTCAGGTGTGTAAAGAGGTTGTCGGACTGGAACACGGTCGTGACCGGTCGCTCCCAGGGCGGAGATGCGAGGAAATTCGAGCCGTTCCATGAAATGGAGCCACTGTCGGGATACTCGAACCCGGCAATCAGGTCGAGAAGGGTCGTCTTGCCGACGCCTGAAGGTCCCTGAACGGCAAGGATTTCACCTTCTGCCACGGTGATGTCATAGGAAAATGACAGGCCGCCCGGGCGGGTGAAGCTGACGCCGCGAATTTCAAGCATGGTTACGCCTCCCGGCCAGCTTTGCTGACAGAACGAAAACTGAAAAAAGCAGCAATGTAAGGCCTAGCAGCCAAAGTGCCAGAGCCGCAGCCTCACCAGCGCGGTAGCGTGCCATGGTCTGGTAGAGGAGCCAGGGAAGTGTCTGAAACTGCTGACTGCCAAAGAGTGCGACAATGGTCATATCACCGAGGGACAGGGCGGAGGACAAACCAGCGGCATAGCCAATCTCTGGCGCCAGCGCCGGAAGCGTCACAAGGCGAAACCTGCGCCAGCCACGGATATCCAGCGCAGCGCAGAGCCGGTCCTGAGCCGCGGCAAGCGATGCCAGTCGGCCCTCGAGTATCCGATAGGCAAAGGGAAGGGCGACCAGCATGTTCCCGAGCAACACAAGCAACGGCGCCAACAGAAACACATCTGCAACCGTACGCAACAGAATGAATATTCCAGTACCCAGAACAATGGCCGATACCGCCAGATAGAGCGAGATCGCCAGATCAAGCGGCCAGACGGCAAGACCGGCAACCGCGCGCCGCGACCGTGCCGTGGCAAGAACAAGCGCTATGCCGGTTGCCAGCAGGCCTGAAAGCAGCGCTATCGCAAGCGATGTGAGCGTTGCCTGCCAGAATGCCGGCCAGGCCAGCACAGCGACCAGCTGCGGACCGATGCCTCGCCACAATATTGCAAAAAGCGGAAGGACGGTAACGCTGACAAAGATCATCAGGATCATGCCATCGACGGCACGTGTAGCTATGGCGTTGTCGCCGCGTTGTGGGACAGTCTGACCGGTTCTGCCTGCCGCACCGGCCCAGGACTGGCCCGTCAGCATTGTCAGCAGAATGACAACACCGGCGCAGATCATAAGCTGGAGCAGAGCCAGCTTTCCGGCCATCGGCAGGTCGAAATCAAATCGCAAGGCAGTATAGATGCTGACTTCCAGTGTGGTCACGGCAGGCCCGCCACCAAGCATCAGCACAAGCGAGAAGGATGTGAAGCAGAGCAGGAAGACAAGGGCCAGCAACCCCGGTATGACCCGTCTGAGTGACGGCCACTCGATCTTCCAGAAACGCTCAAGATCGGACAGGCCCCATTGCGCGGCAAGCCGCCACTGAGCCTGGGGGATGCCGCCAAGTGCGCCGGCCAGGATGCGTAGCATCAGAGGTGCGTTGAAAAATACATGGGCAAGCAGAACAGCGCCAAGACCATAGACTGGCGGGAGAGGCGGGGCACCCGCCGACTGAAGAAGCTGCGATATGACGCCTCGCTGTCCCCAGACGCCGATCAGGCCTGTCGCCGCCACTGTTGTTGGCATGACTACAGGTAGAAATGCGAATAAAATCAATAAATTTGTATTCCAGCTTGAAGCACGGCGCCAACAGGCTCTTGCCGCAGGAAGGGCGAGTGCAAGTGCCAAAATTGCCGAAAGCGCGGCCTGAAAAAACGTAAACCCGGCGACATGCCGGATGTAGCCTGTGGTGTGGGATGCGGTGTCATAGCCGGTTCCGGCTGCGCCGATCAACGCGCCGATCGAGGCAAGCGCCAACAGCAGCAAACCCGCTGCAAGACCAAGGCCGAGACCTGAAACCGGTCCCGGCCTTCGCCATGACATTACTGGCTGAGCGCGCCCTGCCACTCTGCCACCCATGCGGATTTGTTTTGCGCCACCTGCTCAGGTGTGAACAGCAGCGACTTGGCAGGCGAGATCAGGTCGCCAAATGCCTCTGGAACGCTGGCCTTTCCCGCCGGATACATCCAGTTTGTCGTCGGAATCACCGACTGGAACCCGTCATCAAGGATGAAATCCATGAACTGCGAGGCCAGTTCGGGCTGAGGTGCATTCTTCATCATGGCTGCAACCTCTACCTGCATGTAGTGCCCTTCGTTAAAAGCAGCTGCCTTGAATTTGTCAGTGCTCTCGGCGATGACGTGATAGGCAGGCGATGTCGAATATGACAGAACCATGTCGGCCTCGCCCTCGAGGAACATGGAATAGGCATCCCACCAACCCTTGGTGACGGTCACGATCTTTGGTTCCAGTTTCGCCCATGCTTCGGGCGCGTCATCCCCATAGACAGACTTCACCCACAGAAGCAGGCCGAGGCCGGGTGTTGCTGTGCGCGGGTCCTGAATGACGATGCGAAGGCTTTCCGGCGCATCGACAAGTTCCTGCATAGATACAGGTGGTTGCGCCATGGTCTCGGAGTTGTAGACAAAGGCGAAATGTCCCCAGTCGAAAGGCACGAACACATCGTCCGAGAATTCAACGGGAAGGGAGGTCCGGCCGGCAAGGGTGGTGCCATGCGGCGCAAACAGGCCTGTGTTGCGTGCCGTTGCCATCAGGTTGGTATCGAGACCAAGCACAATATCTGCCTTGGATCCGGCACCTTCGAGCTGGACACGTCCCAGAATGCCGATCGAGCTGTCGAGGGACACGAACTGAAGATCACAGTTGCAGTTTTCCTCAAACGCCGTCTCGATCGCAGGGCCCGGGCCCCATTCGGATGTGAAAGATTCATAGGTATAGATCGTCAGCACCGGCTTGTCCGCGGCGAATGCCACGGTTGCGGGCGCCACCAGCGATGCGGCGGCTGCCATCATCCAGGTGAAGAGAGTACGCATATTTACCTCCAATGCGGCTTAACAAGCCAGATCGGACGGTAAGGAAGGGAGTGTGTTGCCGGTCGGGCGACCGGTATCAGTTCCGCTTTCCTCCGCCAGAATGACCTGGTTCAGGTTCGATGGGTTTTTCTCAGCCCGTTTCAGGAACAGGCACCCCAAGCGTGTGTAGAGTATATAGGAAAGTGACGGTGCCTTGCAAAGCCGCTCTGACGGTTCCTGGCAGGTTTTGGTCAATAAAAAGGGCGGCCAGAGGAGCCGCCCTTGATTTCAGATCACCTGTCACCAGATAATCCTCTTTTGTCGCATAATGTATATTATGGACAATCAGCTGTGACGCTTGCGCCACCGGACGACACGCGATAAGTCGCAGTTTGCGGATCAGTCAGTGCATTCAGCTCATCAGAGCCCGTAACGTTTGCAGGCACAGTCAGAGATGCGCTTGGGG
>JAKMFG010000008.1 GCA_022425565.1 Alphaproteobacteria bacterium | reverse complement strand
GCATGGTACGTCTGGAGAGAGTCTTGGCCATTATGTTGTTCCCTTTTAGGCTGTGAGTTTAAGTTGATCCTTTTTCCGCCAGCTCACGCCAACTTGGTCGCCAACATTCAGCTTCATTTCGGCGAACTCGTTGTCGGTCTGGCTGATCGTCAAATTCCCTCCAGCGCCGTCAGAAACTCGTATTCTGACGTTGGCCCCCATGAATTCGATGGCGCCAATCTGACGATCTCCCATCGGTGTCAGCTTGATTCGGTCTTCGCGAACCGCGAACCTTTCCGGACCAATTGTTATGACGTTGTGGCCACCGATGAAATTCGCCACAAACGCGTTCCGTGGTTGGTTGAATATCTCCATGGGAGAGCCTGTCTGCTCCACCACCCCCTCGTTCATCACCAGCACAAGGTCGGCAAGTGCCATGGCCTCGTCCTGGCTGTGGGTAACATGGATAAAAGTGATGTCGAGCCGGCGCTGAAGCGCCTTGAGCTCGGCGCGCATCTCGATGCGAAGGAACGGGTCGAGGGCGGACAGCGGCTCGTCAAGAAGCAGGATTTTCGGATTCGTGATGAGCGCACGTGCCAGTGCCACGCGTTGCTGCTGGCCGCCCGAAAGCTGGTTCGGATACCGTCCCGCGAGATCCCGGAGCTGGACACTGCGCAGCATCTCCATCGCCCGGTCATGCCGCTCGGCCTTCCCGATGCCGGCAATCTTCAAGGCGAAAGACACGTTATCCAGCACTGTCAGGTGCGGAAAAAGGGCGTAGTTCTGGAACATCATTGATGTCGGGCGGGCCGCTGGCGGGCTGGTGGAGATATCTGCCCCCTCGATCACCACATTGCCTGCACTGATCACCTCGTGACCCGCAATCATTCTGAGCAAAGAGGTCTTGCCGCATCCCGAAGGACCGAGAAGGCAGCAATAGGCCGGGGCGTCGATTTTCAGATCGACGCGCTTTACGGCGACGGTTTGCCCATAGGCTTTATGGAGGCCAAGCAGTTCAAGGCTGGTCGTGATGTCAGGGGCGGAAACGGGCATGCTTCAAACGTGTCATGAATTCGATAGGGCAGAAGGTACCCAGCACGCCTGCAAACAACGAGGAGTATTTTTTCTCAATGCCGCTGCAAAAATTTGCTCAGGCTGATCCGGCCTGCCAAAGGCCGCCGGCGTCTCTGAGGAAGGCGACAAGCTCGTCAACCCCGTCATTCCTGCGCATCGAGCCGAAGATGAAGGGCCGGTCGCCGCGGCCGGCCCTTGTATCGGCGCGCATCTGCTCAAGATCGACCTCGACATGCGGGGCGAGTTCGATCTTGTTGACCACCAGCATGTCCGACTTCAGCAGCGCAGGCCCTTTCTTGCGCGGGATATCGGCACCCATGCACACATCGATCACATAGATCGTCAGATCGACAAGCTCGGGACTGAAGGTGGCCGCAAGGTTGTCGCCGCCTGATTCGAGCAGGATCAGCTCGAGGTCGGGTAAGGTCTGCTTCAGTTCCTCGATGGCGGCAAGATTGACCGAAGCATCCTCGCGAATGGCCGTGTGCGGGCATCCGCCTGTTTCGACGCCGCGAATACGCTCCGCCGGAAGCGCCTGGGCCCGCACCAGAAAATCGGCATCCTCGCGGGTATAGATATCGTTGGTGATGACAGCCATCGAGACATGTGGTGACAGTGCGCGGCATAGCGCCTCGGTCATGCTGGTCTTGCCGGCGCCGACCGGACCGCCGATGCCAACGCGAAGCGGCCCATGCTTCAGGCGCGGTGTATCATCTGTCTGAGCTGTCATGTCCGGTAAATCCGCTGTTCGGTGGTTTCATGTTCAAATGCGCAAAGATCGGCCGCAGGCGCGAAACTTCCGGCGGTTTCAGCATCCGTTTCCATCACCTTTGCAGCGGCCTGCTCGATTGCCGGCATCAGCGAGACAAGGCAGGTCTGCCCGTCCATCTGGCCGATGGGAACGGCGCGGACTGCCACTGAAATCTGGTTCATGCAGGTGCCTTGAAGAAAGGCCGCCACCGTTGCCCCGTGAGGCAGGCCGAGGGCGCGGGCCGCCATGCCGACTGCCACCGGATAGGCAGCCATGGCTGGAATGTTGATACCCTGTGTTGCGGTCATGACACGGCCAAAGGCGGCGCCAAGCTCGGTTGTTTCCTGATGACGCTCTGCCCCGGCGCATAGCGCAAGGCACAGGTCGTTCACGTCCTCGCCCTCCATTGCGGCGCGCAGGAACACGGCATCCATGAAAATGCTCCCATTCACCAGGGTATGGCGAAGCCAGCCTGCAAGGCTGTCTCTGTTGTGAACATCGCCGCGCACAATGGCCGTTTCCAGCCCAGCAGAATAGCTGAAGGCGCCAACCGGAAAGGCAGGCGAGAACCAGTTCTGCAGGATGAGAAGCTGTTCGGGATTCGAGATCATTGTATCAGTGTTCATGACCATGCGTGCGGCCATGGCCATAGGCGCCGCCCTCTGGTGTAAATGGTGCTGTAACGCTGATTACGCTGGCGCCGAGTCCTTCCAGCATCACCTGCAGCACCTTATCCTCGCGGATCAGGATATGGTCATCGGCGATCTGGCATGGGGTGTGCCGGTTGCCGACATGCCAGGCGATGCGCGAAAGATTGTCGTGCCGCACCGCGAGCAGAGGCTCGGCTGCCGCCATCACCGCGATGATGCGCCCGTCATCAAGCCGGAACCCTTCGCCCTGACTGAGCGACCTTGTTTCGGCGAGTTCCACCAGAAAGGGCTCGCCCCCATCACTGACCAGCCGCTTCCTGCGCAGGAAACGTGCCTCGTAATCCAACGTCACCGTATCGGCGACATCGCCGGAGTGGATATGGGTCTCGATGTGCTGGGCCAGATGCATGACGCCACCTCAGAACATGAAATAGCGCTGCGCCATGGGCAACTCGGTGGCCGGCTCGCAGGTCAGCAATTCGCCGTCTGCACGCACTTCATAGGTTTCGGGATGGACCTCGATCTGCGGGCAACAGGCGTTATGGACCATGTCGGCTTTCGAGATGGACCGCGTGTTTGTCACCGCCACTGTTGTCTTGGCAAGGCCGAGCGTCTCGGCGATACCGGCATCCTGCGCTGCGGCGCTGACAAAACTGACAGCTGAATTTTCCACCGAGCGCCCGAATGCGCCGAACATGGGCCGCGTATAGACAGGCTGCGGTGTCGGGATCGAGGCGTTCGGGTCACCCATCTGCGCACAGGCAATGCTGCCGCCGATCAGAACCATTTCCGGTTTCACCCCGAAAAAGGCTGGATGCCACAGCACCAGATCGGCCCGTTTGCCGACCGCGATTGACCCGATATGGCCGGAGATGCCATGCGCGATGGCCGGGTTGATGGTGTATTTCGCGACATAGCGTTTCACCCGCTCATTGTCGTTGTCGCCGCTCTCTTCAGGCAGCCGGCCGCGTTGCACCTTCATCTTGTGTGCGGTCTGCCAGGTGCGGATGATCACTTCGCCGACCCGCCCCATGGCCTGGCTGTCGGATGCGATGATCGAAAAGGCTCCCATGTCATGCAGGATATCCTCGGCCGCGATCGTTTCGCGCCGGATCCGGCTTTCCGCAAAGGCCACATCCTCGGGGATCGACTTGTCGAGATGGTGGCAGACCATCAGCATGTCGAGATGCTCTTCCAGCGTATTCACGGTGTAGGGTCGTGTCGGGTTGGTGGAGGAGGGCAGCACATGGCTCTCGCCGCAGATCTTGATGATGTCGGGGGCATGGCCGCCGCCCGCGCCCTCGGTATGGAAGGCGTGGATCACGCGCTCCTTCATCGCCGCGACCGTGTGCTCCACAAAGCCGCTTTCATTCAGCGTGTCGGTATGGATCATTACCTGTACATCCATGGCGTCGGCAACCGACAGGCAGTTGTCAATGGCGGCCGGGGTGGTGCCCCAATCCTCATGCAGTTTCAGCGCGCAGGCCCCGCCGCGCACCTGCTCTTCAAGTGCCGCCGGAAGCGCTGCATTGCCTTTGCCGGCGAAGGCCAGGTTCATCGGGAATGCATCTGCCGACTGCAGCATCCGCCCTATATGCCAGGGCCCCGGCGTGCATGTGGTGGCCAGCGTGCCATGCGCCGGACCGGTGCCGCCGCCAAGCATCGTCGTCAGGCCGGAATGCAGTGCATCCTCGATCTGCTGCGGACAGATATAGTGGATGTGGCTGTCGAAACCACCTGCGGTCAGCACATGACCTTCGCCTGCGATGGCCTCGGTCCCGGGACCGATGATGATATCCACATGCGATTGCGTGTCCGGGTTGCCGGCCTTGCCGATCCCGGCGATCACGCCGTCCTTCAGCCCGATATCGGCCTTGTAAATACCCGACACATCGACAACCAGCGCGTTGGTGATGACCGTATCGACGGCGCCATCGGCCCGGCTGGTCTGTGACTGGCCCATGCCGTCGCGGATGACCTTGCCGCCGCCGAACTTCACCTCTTCACCATAGCTGGTGAAATCCTTCTCCACCTCGATGATCAGGTCGGTGTCTGCCAGCCGCAGCCTGTCGCCCGTGGTCGGGCCATACATGTCGGCATAGGCGGCGCGGGAAATCTGTTTCGGCATCAGAGTTCTCCCATGATCTGCTGATTGAAGCCGTAGACATGCCTGCTCCCCGACAGCGGGACGAGCGTGACCTCGCGCCGCTGCCCGGGCTCGAACCGCACGGCGGTGCCGGCGGCGATGTCGAGCCGCATGCCGCGCGCTGCGGCCCGGTCGAAATCCAGCGCCGGATTTGTCTCGGCGAAATGATAGTGACTTCCGACCTGTACCGGCCGGTCACCTGTGTTGGCCACAGTCAGGCTGACGGCCTCAAGCCCCTCATTCAGTGTGATGGTACCGTCTGCCGGCAGAATTTCACCCGGGATCATGACGCGCCTCCCTTGCGGATGGGGTGGTGCACGGTCACCAGCTTGGTGCCGTCGGGGAAGGTGGCCTCGACCTGAACGTCGTGGATCATCTCGGGGATGCCGTCCATGCATTGCTCGGTGCTGATCACATGCGCACCGGCCTCCATCAGCTCGGCGACGGACTTGCCGTCGCGCGCGCCCTCGACGACGAAGTCGGTAATCAGCGCAATGGCTTCCGGATGGTTCAGTTTCACGCCACGTTCCAGCCGTCCGCGTGCCACCATGGCGGCAAGGCTGACAAGCAGCTTGTCCTTTTCGCGCGGGGTCAGTTTCATGTCCTACCTCATGTTTGCCAGACGCGCGGCACATGCTGGCCGCGGATTGAACCAATAATGCGTAAAAGATCAGCTTTGCCGGTCATGGTCTCGGACGCCAGCAGACGCAGCACAAACCGTCCCTGCCAGCAGGAAACAGCCACGCGCGAGGCAAGCGCCGGCAGCACGGCTTTGATATCAGCCTGCAGCTGTTCAAGGCGTGGTCCGACATAGACAAGTGTTGCCGACATCTGCGCGCCTGCGGCCCCCGCCGATGCAGCGAGCATCGCACCGGTCTCATCTGTCAGCGACAGGGATTCGGCATGGACAAGCCTGCCTTCGACACGGATGCGCCAGTGATCAGTAAAATAGCAGGCCTGAAGTTCCTCGCCCATCGCATGCCGTCCGAAGACGAGTGATTCAAGGACAAGGCATTCGCTGGAGATGTCGAGATCGACCTCGATCCGTCGTGCAAGGCGGCTGCCGTCAAACAGGATGGTTTCCTGCGGCAGCCAGTGAAGGGCCGCACGCCGGCGCGCGGCAAGCCTCACATCCACGCTGGCGATATCGTCAGTGCTGCTGCGATAGGCGCGCTCGGCGGCCTGGGTGGTCATAACCACATGGCTGGCAGCTGCCTCGCATTGATAGTTGTAGCGGTCGCCGCCGGTGATGCCGCCGGCGGTGTTCACCAGAACAGCCTCATGCGTGCTGTTGTGGGTGCGTGGAAGCAATGCTTTCGCGGCACCACGCTGGTGCAGGCGTGCCAGATCACCGTCCCGAAAGCCGATGCCGGCTTCGCCGCGTGATCGCTGGAGCGTCTTGTTAACTGTGACAGTACCGTCCATCGACAAACAGTATAAAATTCTGAGTACGGGGAGCCGCGGCACCATATCTACATGTTAGCCCGCAACACTTCATCAGGGTGACCGTAGTGGTGCGACAGGGCAAGGCCTACAAGAGTTTTTCTTCACCGCTGGTGCAAATATTCGCTCACCCTAAATGGCGGCGCGCCATTTCCGCCAGCCAGTCAGGCGCTGAAAGGCCTGCGCCGAAGCTCGGCCGGCACCTCGCGGCCCTCGACCATCACGCTGCAGGGGCCGTCCTCGACGGCCTCGAACCCTCCGGTTCCATCCGGCGGCGAGACAAGGCAAAGCCCCACGGCCGCATTCTGCATTGCACAGAACGCGCCGCTGGTTACAAAGCCGATGATCTGTCCGTTCCGTAGCACCGGTTCGTTATGGTGCAGGATGGCGTCTGGTTCGGCCAGCCTGACCGAGCGCAGACAGGGCCCCTTTGGGTCGGCCTTGCGCGCCAGACAGGCGTCCCGGCCAATGAAGGGCAGCGGCTTGCCAGGCTTGCAGATGAAGTCGAGCCCAAGCTGATATGGCGCCTCGGTATAGGCCATATCCGCCCCCCAATGCAGAAACCCCTTCTCGATACGCAGTGCGTTGAGCGCCTCGCCGCCGGCAAGCCGCAGGCCGAACGGCTGTCCGGCCTCCAGAATGACCTCCAGCACATGTTCTGCAAAATCGGGTGTAACGAAAATCTCCCACCCCGTCTCACCGGTGAAGGACAGGCGCTGGGCAAAGACGGGTGCATGGCCGATATGGGTATGGCGCATCTGATAGGGCGGGAACGCATCATCCGACAGGTCGGCATCCATCACCGCAGCAAGAAGCTGGGGTGAATTGGGTCCGGCGACGGCCAGCACGGCATATGAGGTGGTGACATCCCGAAGCCTGACCCCCTCTGCGTCACGGATGTGGCGCCGCAGATGGTCATGGTCTCTTCGTGTATGCGAGATTCCGCTCATCATCATGAAGCTGTCATCACCATGCCGCGCGACCGTCACGTCGCTCTCGATTCCGCCCCGTTTATTCAGCATCAGGCTGTAGACCACCCCGCCAACCGGCATGGCCATATCGTTGGTGCAAAGCCGCTGCAGGAATGGCTCGGCATCAGGCCCCTCGACCATGAGCTTGCCAAGCATCGAATAGTCGAACAGCGCCACCTTCTCGCGGGCGGCCTTCTGCTCCGCCTGCGCATATTCGAACCAGCTCGGGCGATGGAATGAATGGTCGAAGACGGGGTCCGTTCCTTCGGGCGCAAAGAATGCCGGCCGCTCCCACCCCTGGGTTTCACCATGGACTGCCCCGCGTTCCTTCAGCGCGTGATGGAACGCTGTCCGGCGAAGCCCACGTGCGCTCTCACGCTGCCGGCCCGGCCAGTGCATGGCATAGGTGAGCACCAGCGTCTCGGCACAGCGTTCACGCAGATAGGGGTCGCGTGCCTGAAAATTCTCGATACGCGCCGGGTCCATTTCGGACAGGTCCATTGTCGGATGTCCGGCCATGATCCATTCCGCCAGCGCCTTGCCCGAACCGGCGCCGGACTGGATGCCGGTGGAATTGACTCCGGCCAGAACGAAATATCCGGCGAGGTCGGGCGCCTCACCAAGCGTGAAGCGCCCGTCATGGGAATAGCTCTCCGGACCGTTGAAGAATGTGCGGATGCCGGCGCTCTTCAGGATCGGGACGCGTTCCATCGCCAGCTCCAGCACCTCCATGACATCCTCCTCGATGAAAGGAAGGCTATCGAATTCGAACGTCTCGGGAATGCCGTCTGGCGCCCATGCCTTGGGATGGAAATGCGCAAAGCCGAACAGCAGCTTGCCGGCATCCTCTTTCCAGTAGGTGCCGTCGCAATAGGACCGCAGCACCGGCAGGTCCGCGGGCAAGCCTTGAACAGGTTCGGTAACGAGATAATAGTGCTCGCAGGCATGCAATGGCACGCCAACGCCATTGCGCCGGCCCAGCTCGCGCGCCCACATGCCGCCGCAATTGACCACGACATCGGTCTTGATCACGCCTTCACTGGTGCGCACGCCGCACACCTTTCCGCCGTCGCTCAGAACCTCTTCCACAAGAGTGTGTTCGAACAGGCGCGCGCCATTCATGCGCGCACCCTTTGCCAACGCCTGGGTGAGATCGCTGGGGTTGGCGGCCCCGTCGCCCGGCATCAAGATACCGCCAAGCACGCCCTCGGCATTCATCAGGGGCCAGCGCTCGGCAATCTCCGCTGTCTCGAGGAAAGAGGCCTCGACACCGAACAGGCTGGCGAAATCGGCCTTGCGCCTGAGCTCGGCAAGACGCTGGTCGTTCAGCGCGATGGAGATGGATCCGTTCTGCCGAAATCCCGGGTTCTGGCCGGTCTCTGCCTCGATCTCCTGCAGCAGCTCGACACCATAGCTGGCAAACGCGGTGGTGGCGTGGCTGCCCTGCAGCTGGCCGACAAGCCCGGCGGCATGCCAGGTCGTGCCGCTGGTCAGCTGCTTTCGTTCAAGCAGGACCACATCGCTCCAGCCGGCCTTGGCCAGGTGATAGGCGACGGAACAGCCATGAATGCCACCGCCGATGATAACGGCCTGGGCATGGTCGGGCAGGGCACCGTCAGACAGGGCACCGTCAGACAGGGCACCGGACATCAGGCCACCCCGTCTTCGGTTTGCGGATCGAGGCTGGGCCTCACTGATCCGCGCCTTCCTGTTGGGCAAAGAAGGATGTGCCCTTGGGAACGGCCGGCAGCACCATCGAGTAAGAGCTGCAGCGGACCGTGCCTGTTTCCTCACCCCTGACAAGCTCATGCGTGAAGCGGCTTGGCAGGTGATTGGGGCTCAGCTCGATGGCATCCTCGGCACAATAGGTTGTGATGTAGAGCGTGCGTGGCTGGTCTGTCAGGTTCGGTGCCGACCCGTGAAGCAGGTTCACATGCATCAGGCAGACCGACCCGGCCTTGCCGGTGCAGCTGGTGATCTGCTCGCGCTGCGGGTCGACGACGCTATCGTCCACGGCACCGGTGAATATGCCGTCATGCCAGTGCGGGTATAAGGGTCCCTTATGGCTTCCCGGAATGACTTCGAGGGGTCCGTTTTCTGGCGTCACATCATCAATGAAAAGCAGGCATGTGATCATGTCGTCATTGGTCATTGGCTGGAACAGGAAATCCTGATGCCATTTCACCGCTGTGGCGGACCCTGGAAGTTTGGAATTCACCTTGCCGTGATGAAAGCGGATATTGGGGCCGATCAACTCGGCGCAGTAGTCCACAGTACGCCCGGTGCGCATGACCCCTTCAAATGCGTCAGAGACCTCTTCGGGTGACTGGATCCGCCGCAGCCCGGGTCGTTCGGCACTGTGGCCGGGCTGCAGGTCAAAGCGCGCACGTCCGTCGAGTGTTTCGCCATAATCCTCGGTGTGCGCCCGGCTTTCCTCGACCCAGCCTGAAAAGACCGATCTCAGCTCCTCAAGCTGCGCGTCTGTAACCGCATCCTCGACAACAAGGACACCGTCCTTCCAGAAGGTGTCTTTCTGTGATTGTGACAGCAAACCCATGGACGATATCCTCCAACAGCACACCGGCAGCTCAAAGCTATCAAAAACCTGTTCCCAATTATGAGGGGCGTCAAGAGCCATCGTGCCGGAACGTCAAGGCGGCAAAAGTCTGCCGGTGGATTGGCCAATGGATCAGCCAGTGGATCAGCCGGCGGATCAGCCGGCTGATCAGATGGCGCATTTTTTGCTCAGTTGGCCATGGTGTGGATAAAGGCGGTGATCCGGTCGATCTCGTCCTGTCGGTCGGGACGGCTTTCCAGCAGTGTTTCTGCATCTTCCAGCGCCTTGGTGACCGTCACCCATGGCACGTCGTCTTCGCGGTTCAGCCGTTCGGCGATGGCCCGGTCATAGGCCACCCTGTCGGCATCGGTGATCAGTTCGGGAAAATTGTCGAAGATGATACGCTTTGCAAAGGCGCGGAAGCGTCTGTCGGTCAGGCGCTCCATCGCCTGCGGTTTTTCCGCAGGCGCGGCGTCATGGAAGGCGCGCATGGCTGCGGCATCCTGATCGAAGGCTGGGAAATTCTCATAGATGGCGCCTTCCGGGTGTTCTGCCGGCTCGAACGGCGTCTGCCATTCGGCATGCATCGCCGGGACATGCTCCTCGGCCTGAATGGCCTGCCAGGCCCGCATGCGGGCCTCGATATCGGATGCGTCCCAGGACAGGCCATGCGGCATCGCCGCGAATTCCTCGGGCGAGAAGATCAACGGCGCCTCGCCAGACTTGATAACGCGGCAATGCCGTTCCGGCCCCTTGAACAGCTTGTCAGGGTTCGTCGCAGCGATATCCGGCGCATCAAATCTGAGGTCTGCCACCAGCAGGTCGCGCCCGTTATGGACCCGCCCGATGACCATGGCGGGAAATAATGTGCTTCTGCTTACGATATAAATCAGCGGCTGGCGCGTGGCCCGCGCCGCGGCGTCACGTTTCGTTCTGGCCGCCAGCGCCGCCTGCCACAGGACCGGCGCGCGCGATTTGATCAGCCGCGCCACATGGATCGTCGCCTCGACATCGCCAAGCGCGTCATGGGCGTTATGCTCCTCGAACCCGTTGGCAGGTGCCACATGCTCCAGCTTCTTCGATGTATTGCCCTTGTCGTTCAGCGGGAAGACCAGCGCGTCCGGATACAGGATTTCCGTTGCCTGCGTGAGTGGCAGGATATCAATACGGCTGTTTCC
>JAKMFG010000001.1 GCA_022425565.1 Alphaproteobacteria bacterium | reverse complement strand
CTGCTGTGTGCACTCGGCCCGGCATGTCTACGGTATCGTCAACAGCTTGCGGCGCGATATGACGAGGTTCACGCTGCTCAATCAGGCGGCTGCCTTCACTGTGGCAAGCTGGGTCGCCGGCGGTGTCGCCATCTGGTGGTTTGCCGATATGGCCAATCCCGAGCCTGTCGTGCTACGGGTCGTGTTTATAGGTCTTGCGGCGCTGACGGTGCCGCACATGATTCTTGTCGATGGTTTCTTCAGGCGGTCCGGCAGGACCCTGAAGCGCCAGTTCATCAGCGGGTAGGTGCCTATGGATGATATGCCGGAAAACGCTGGAACACCGTCTGCAGGCGATCGCAAGGATACGCATCTTGCGCTGGCTGCCGACGAATTGTCCCGCTCAGGGATCAGCGCCGGGTTCGAGCGTGTGAGGCTCGAGCATTGCGCCCTGCCTGAATGCAGTCTTGCCGATGTCGCCATCTCCACCTCCTGCCTTGGCAGGCCGGTCGAGGCGCCGCTGTTCATCGGGTCTATGACGGGTGGCACGGCGCATGCCGACGCAATCAACGCAGCACTCGCCGAAACAGCTGAGGCCACCGGCATCGCGCTGGCTGTCGGTTCGCAGCGCGCCAGCATCGAATCCGGCCGTTCTCAGGCAATGCTGCGGCAACGGGCGCCATCGGTGCCGCTGATCGGCAATCTGGGCGGCGTGCAGCTTGCCGCACCGGATGGTATCGATCTGGCACGCCGCGCCGTGGCGGATATCGGCGCGGATGCCATCTTCATCCATCTGAACCCGCTTCAGGAGGCGGTCCAGCCCGAGGGTGAGACGGACTGGCGTGGTGTTCTGGCCGCCATCGAGACCCTTGTCGGTGCTCTGGAGGTGCCGGTGATGGTCAAGGAAGTCGGCGCCGGGATCGGGCCCGATGTTGCGCAGCGCCTGTTTGATGTAGGGGTTCATGCCGTCGATATCGCTGGACTTGGGGGCACGAACTGGACACGTATCGAGGCGGCGCGCCGTGATGACGCCGCCTTGTTCGCGCCGTTCCTCGACTGGGGTTTGCCGACGGTAGAGGCGCTTCGCGCTGTCAGGGCCGTCTGCCCGAACGCAAGGCTGATCGCATCTGGTGGTGTGGAAAACGGCCTCGACGCCGCCAAGGCACTGTGGCTTGGCGCAGCACTGGTCTCGATGGCGGGACCGGTGCTGCGGGCGCTCACTGGTGACGGGCGCGGCACACCTGACGGGTCCGCGGCGGTGCGTGTCATTGAATCCTGGAAATCGCAGCTTCGCCTGGCGCTGTTCCTGACCGGGGCGCCCGACCTGCCGTCATTTGCCGGCAAGCCCGGCCATGTCAGCGGACCATTGGCCCGCTGAACCTTTGACGTTGTCTAGAAACTGTCCTTGCGGCGCCTGACCTCGGCGAACACCTCGGCGTCGCTCGCCCCTTCCATGCCAAGATGCGCGCGCAAAGCCGCATCGCCCGCGCGAAGGAACGGATTGGTCGCTTTCTCCAGCGCGATCATGGTCGGCACGGTTGGCTGGCCGATGGACCGAAGCTCGTCCACCGCATCGGCACGGCGCTGCAGCGCGGTATTTTCCGGATCGACGCTCAGCGCGAATCTGGCATTGGCCGCGGTATATTCATGGCCGCAATAGACGACTGTGTCGTCGGCAAGCGCCATGAGCTTGCACAGGCTGTCCCACATCATAGGCGCGTCGCCCTCGAACAGCCGTCCGCATCCCATGGCAAATAGCGTATCGCCGGTGAACACCAGTTTCTCGGCAGGAAGGTGGTAGTTCAGCATGGCCAGCGTGTGGCCCGGGGTCGAGATGATCTCGACCTCACGGCCGGCAAAGGCAAAGCTGTCACCGCCATCAAGCACCGTGTCGATCCCGCCGATTCCAGCCGGACCAAAGACCTCGACACCGTCACCGGCAAGCGCGGCAAGGCCTGCCGTATGGTCGCCATGATGATGCGTGATCCAGATCTGGGTCAGCGGCCATCCGGCCTCCTCCAGCGCGGCTTCGGCGGCTTCGGCGTCACCGGCATCGACCAGCGCGGTCTCGCCGCGTTCCGCGTCGTGAAGAAGCACGCCGTAATTGTCGTCATTATAGGTGAACTGATGGATGGCCAGCCGCATCGGTCTACCAGACCTCGGTGTTTTCCATCGAGGCCCAGGGCTCGGCCGGGGCCTGGGCCTCGCCTTCCTGAAGAAGCTCGATGGAGATGTTGTCGGGCGAACGGACAAAGGCCATACGGCCGTCGCGCGGCGGACGGTTGATGGTGATCCCCGCATCCATCAGCCGCTGGCAGGTGGCATAGATGTCGTCGACATAATAGGCGAGATGGCCGAAATTCCGGCCGCCATCATACTCTTCCGGATCCCAGTTATAGGTCAGCTCCAGCTCGGGAGACCGGGTTGCCCTGGCACTGTCGAGATTGCCCGGCGCCGCCAGAAAGACAAGGGTGAATCGGCCTGCTTCAAACTCCTTGCGGTTGGTTTCCACCAGCCCGAGCTTGTTGCAGTAGAAATCGATCGACGCGTCGAGGTCAGTGACCCTGACCATGGTGTGAAGATAGCGCATGGAACCCTCGGTAACCGGCTTGAAAAGAGGAGCGACCAGCATAGGGTATTGCGAGGCGATGCGTCCAGTTGCGCCGCCAGATATTCACCATTCAGATGCCCATTCAGAAATCAGGGGCGGTTCATCAGCTGCGGGAATAGAGGCCCAGTGTTTCCGCCTGCAGTTTCAGCAGCGCTGTGACATGCGCAAGTGCAGGCGTCTCGATGCCCAGCCCTTCGGCAAGTTCCAGAACGGCGGTGACCAGCGGGTCGATCTCGAGCGGTCGCCCGGCTTCGATATCCTGACGGGTCGAGGGCTTGTGCCCGACAATCGCAGCGGCGCCGTCGATGCGCTTTTCGATGGGAACGCTGAACCGCACGCCGATGGCCTCGCCGACGCTTTTCACCTCGGTCATGATGGCATGGACGAGGGCGCGGCTTTCCGGATCGTTGCCGATGGCATCCAGTGTCGCGCCGGTCAGCGCCGAGACCGGGTTGAAAGAACAGTTGCCCCACAGCTTGACCCAGATTTCGTCGCGGATTCGCGGCTTCTGCGGCGCCTTGAGGCCGCCGGCGATCATCAGCGATGACAGCGTCTTCACGCGCTCGCTTTGCTCCATGGATGGCTCGCCGAGTGTGAAGCGGTCACCGTCGAGATGTTTGACGAGGCCCGGCGCGGCGATCTCGCAGGCCGGATAGACAACGCATCCAATGGCGCGCTCAGGCCCGATCTCGTTCCAGACGCGTCCGTCCGGATCCACAGCCTGAAGCGGCTTTTCATCGAGTGCGGTCCCCGTTTGCGCCTTGTGGAAATACCACCAGGGCAGGCCGTTGACGGCAGGCACCACAGCAGTGTCAGGACCGAGCAGCGGCATCAGGTCGTCGAGAATCATCGGGATGGTATGCGCCTTGATGGCAAGGATCACATAATCCTGCTCACCGAGGTCGGCCGGCTTGTCGCTTGCCGGAAGGCTGTAGCGGGTCACTTTGCCGTCCTTCTCGAGGCCAAGCCCTTCTGCCCTGATGGCTGCAAGATGAGGGCCTCGCGCGACGAGACTCACTTCTGCGCCAGCCTCATGCAGGGCTGCGCCGACATAACCGCCAATTGCGCCGGCGCCAAATATACAGATACGTGTCATTGCTTTGCTCCCTCGGGTCTTTGACTGAGACCTTTGACTAGTCTTCGAGACCCAACTTCTTGGCGAGGCCGATCCGCTGTAGCTTGCCGGTGGCGCCTTTTGGAATTTCGTCAAGGAACACGATGTGCTTCGGAATCTTGAATTTCGCCAGATGTGTTTCGGCGTAGCTGCGAAGCCCGGCGGCGTCCAGGTCGCCGCCATCGGCAAGCACCACGGCAGCGCCGATCTCCTCGCCAAGCATGCGGTCGGCGACGGCAAAAGTGACCACCTGCTGGACGGCAGGATGTTCCATCAGCACATTGTCGACTTCGAGGGGCGAGACCTTCTCGCCGCCCCGGTTGATGATCTCCTTGAGGCGTCCGGTGATTTTCAGATAACCGTCGCCATCGAAGAACCCCTGGTCGCCGGTGCGGAACCAGCCGCTCGTAAAGCTTGATTCATTGGCTGCCGGATTGTTCTCGTATCCGGGCGTGACATTATCCCCGCGGATGCAGACCTCGCCTTCGGCATCGCCTGTCAGCTGGTTGCCTTCCTGGTCCATGATGCAGACTTCGGGCGAGGTGGCGATGCCAACGAAACCGGCCTTCTGCTTGCCGTCGCCCAACGGATTGGATGTCATCTGGTGGGCCGCCTCGGTCATGCCATAGGCCTCGATCACCGGACATTCGAACACATCGTTCAACTCGTCGAACACGGCTGGTGGAAGCGAGGCCGACGAAGAGCGGATCAGCCGCAGCCCAAGGCCTTTGGCGGCATCTGCCTGGCGCTTGGCGCGGAGCAGGATGGCCTGATGCATGGTCGGAACGCCGGAATACCAGCTGATCTTCTCATCACGCGCCTGATCGAGGAATTTCAGGGCGTTGAATCCGCCGGTACAGCAGACCGAAGCACCTTTTGACATGCTTGTGGCGAGAACGGCGATGAGGCCGTGGATATGGAACAGCGGCATGATATTCAGGCAATGGTCGCTGTCGGTCAGCTTGAGGCTGGCTGCGATGTTGCGGGCTGATGCCATTATATTGCGCTGCATCAGCGGCACCACCTTGGGCCGCGATGTTGTGCCGGATGTATGAAGGACGAGCGCCTCGTTGTCGGCACTGGCGGGTGTCGCATCGGCTTCTGTCTCAAACAGCCTGAAAGCGCCAGCCGGATCATGGTCGCCGACCACCGCCTCAACCACCGGGATCGAAAGCGCCCTGGCGGCAGTGCGCACTGGATTCTCGCTTCCCGCCTCGACAATCACCAGCTTCGGCGCGAGGTCCTCCAGATAGAAGGCGTATTCACTCTCCTTATAGGCCGGGTTCAGTGGGGCGGCCGACATGTATGCTGCCACAGCCATGAATGCAGAAGCCATTTCCGGTCCGTTCGGCAACACGATGGCCACGCGGTCGGTCGAGCCGAGCCCATTCCCGGCAAGCTGGCGCCCAATCGAATCGACATGCTGGCGAAGGGCTGCATATGTCATGGCAGGGCGATCGGGTGCGGTAAGGGCGACGGCATTATCGGTGCCGGCATCAAGCAAAGTGCGGATGGTCATGGTTGGGCTCGTCTTTCCTGAAAGATATATGGACGGACGTAGATATTCGGGCCGGCTTTCGCAAGGCCTCGCTGCGGATGCGGCATAGCTAGCACAAAGCGGCCAGCATTTGTAATTCTATTCGATGTAATTTAAGTAAAAAGTAAATGTAAATAATTTACAATTTTCTCTTTTTCTCATTTTTCCTTGTTCTGATCGCAGATTCCGTCAAATCTCCATCCAACGCGCAGTCGTCGCCGAGTGACGAACGGCTGCAACCTACCCTGGCGATCTCGGCCCATGTCGGGTCAGACGACAGGAACCCCGAGTGCCAAACACAGACGCGGCCGAGGGTCGCAAAAGGCAACGATGATGGATCGTTCTTCTATCCGTCATCCTAAAGTGCAGAGGAGAGAGACATGAAAGCACTTCGTAAACTCATGACATCAGCCTTGGTTCTTGGGTGCGCAACCGTGGTGGTGGCGAGCCCGGCAATCGCATGGCAACCAAACAAGCCGATCGATTTCATCATCATGGCCGGCAAGGGCGGCGGCGCCGACAAGATGGCGCGCCTGATGCAGGGCATTGTTGAGAAGGAATCACTAGCTGGACGCCCGCTGGTCCCAGTCAACAAGTCTGGTGGCTCCGGCGCAGAGGCCCTGATGGCCGCGAAAGGCGCCAACGATCCGGATCACACGATCATGGTAACGCTGAACTCGTTCTACACCACACCGCTTCGTCAGCCAGGCCTTGAAGTCGACGTTCTGACATTCGCGCCTGTAGCCCGCATGGCCGAAGACACTTTCCTTCTCTGGGTCCATGCTGACACCGGCATCACCACATTCGAGCAGTGGCTCGACGTGGCGCGCGAGCAGGGCAGCAAGTGGGTCATGGGTGGTACGGGTTCCAACTCCGAAGATAATATCATCACCGATTTCCTGAACACCAACTACAGCCTGTCGATGAAGTACATTCCCTACAAGGGCGGCGGGGCCGTTGCCAAGGATGTTGCCGGCAAGCAGATCAACTCGTCCGTGAACAACCCGTCCGAAGCCATCGGCTTCTGGCAGTCCGGTGACATGGTTCCGCTGGTTGCTTTCACCAACGAGCGCCTGCCGATGTTCCCGGAAGTGCCCACACTCCGCGAAAAGGGTGGTGAGTTCAGCTACTTCATGCAGCGCTCCGTTGTTGGCGCGCCCGGCATGTCCGAGGAAGCTCGCGCCTACTACACCGAGCTGTTCACCAAGGTCTACAATTCGGAAGACTGGCAGGCATACAAGTCGAAGAAGTCGCTGATGGGCGACCTCATGAGCGGCGACCAGCTGTCAGACTACTGGCGTAACCAGCGTGACAACCACGAACAGATCCTCCGCTCGTCAGGTGCCATCCGGTAACTGCCACGACACCAACTGGCCGGGCTCCGCTTTGTCGGGGCCCGGCATATATTTCGGAATTTTCCTATTTCATTTGAAGACCCCGCCAGGGTGGGACAGGGACCAGAACCATGCGCCGCGCGGAAATCATCACAGCTTTCATTCTCGGGCTGTTTTCCGTCTATCTGATGTGGAAAAGCGGCGAGCCGCCTGCCTGGAATCCCGATGCCGCGCGTTTCGACAATATCGGTTATGACGACAATGGTGCCCCGGGAAGTGGCTTCTGGCCGTTCTGGCTTGGTGTCATCATGCTGGGCAGCTGTATCTGGACAGGCATCAACTGGGCCCTGCGCCGAACACCGGCGTCGGTCTCCACCGCCCCGTTTCTGGACTCCTATGGCTGGAAGATGCTGCTGACCGTAGGCGGCGGGTTGATCGGGTTCCTGCTGGTGATCGAATTCCTCGGCTTCTACGCCGCGATGCTGACCTTCCTTGTCTATTACATCCGGTTCATCGGCCGTCACGGCTGGGCAGTAACATTGTCTATCGCCACCGCCGTACCGGTGGTCTGTTTCTTCTTTTTCGACATCGCCATGCGGATCGTCCTGCCAAAAGGCTATAGCGAGCCGCTCTTCATCCCGCTCTACGACATCTTCCTCTAGATATCCGGCCTCTAGATATCCGGACTTTCCCCCGAGACCTATATCATGGACATCCTATTCTCTCTTTTCGACGGTATCCTGATCGCCCTGCAACCGATGAATCTGGGGCTGGCCGTACTGGGTGTTGTGATCGGCCTGTTTGTCGGGGCGATGCCGGGACTTGGCTCGGTGAACGGCGTGGCTATCCTGCTGCCCTTCACCTTCGTGATCCAGGGGATCAGCGGGGATGCGACCTCGCCGATGATCTTCCTTGCCGCAGTCTATTATGGTGCGATGTATGGCGGGGCAATCTCGTCTGTGGCGCTTGGCATTCCAGGGGCATCGACAGCGGTGGCGACAACCTTTGACGGCAGGCCGCTGGCACTGCAGGGCAAGGCGCATATCGCGCTGATGGCGGCGGCGCTGGCATCATTTGCCGGTGCAACCGTATCCAACATGATGTTCACCGGTTTTGCACCGATGCTGGCCTCGGTGGCGCTTGATTTCGGCAACCCGGAGATCTTTGCCCTGATGCTGCTGGCCTTTGCGACATTTGCCGGGCTCGGCGGTGATGATTTTCCAAAAACGGTCTTCTCCATCTGTTTTGGTCTGGCACTGTCCGCCGTCGGTTTCGACATCATCTCTGGCGAGCCACGGCTGATCTTCTTCGATATTCAGGGATTCTCGCACGGCATCCGATTTCTTGTTCTGGCCATTGGCATTTACGGCATTTCGGAAATGCTGTGGACGATGAACGCCTCGCGCGGCAAATCCTCCATGTCCAAGGTCGAGGTCAGCTTCGCCAGCATGACAAATGCGCTGGTTCGTTTCCGTGAGGCATGGCGCGGCACGCTCATCGGCTCGGTGATCGGTTTCTTTGTCGGCATCCTTCCGGCGGCCGGGGCGACCCCCGCTTCGCTGATGGCTTATGGAGTCACCAAGATGACGTCGCGTGACGGCGATGCCTACGGCAAGGGCGCTATCGACGGCGTGGCCGCGCCGGAGGCCGCCAACAACTCTGCCTCGACGGGCGCAATGCTGCCGATGATGACGCTTGGCATCCCGGGCTCGCCAACCACGGCGGTGCTGCTGGCCGGCATGGTCATCTGGGGGCTCGAGCCTGGGCCGCTCCTGTTCTCGGCACAGCCTGATTTTGTCTGGCCGCTGATCGGCTCCTTCTACATCTCGAACTTCATCGCTGTTCTGGTGAACATCGCCTTCATCCCGCTGTTCCTGTGGATGCTGCGCATGCCGTTCAGCATCCTTGTCCCGCTGGTCTTCGTGCTCTCGCTCGTCGGCACATACGCCGCCTATATGAACATGTTCGATGTCTGGCTGATGGTGCTGGTCGGCCTTGGTGGTTTCTTCATGCGGATGCTCGACTATCCGGTGGCACCTGCGGTCCTTGCCATTGTCCTTGGTCCAATCGCCGAACCGACACTTCGGCAGACGCTGCTGCAATATGAAACCTTCACCATCTTCTTCACCCGTCCGATTGCGGGTCCGATCACGGTGACGGCGATCATCCTGATTCTGCTGCCGGGCCTGCGCCTGTTGTGGCGGCACTGGCGTGCCGCGCGTGTCGGGACCGCCGGCAGCTAAGCCGGTCCAATCCGGTTTTTCACGTCCTTGTTATTTCTGCGGATGATTTAATCCCGCCATCCTGATGTCACGCCCAGTGAACAACGGGACCCAGTGAACAACCGGAGGATGGCATGCCCCATTTTCTGTTCGCCTATCATGGCGGCAAGCAACCCGAGACGCCTGCAGAAACCGAGGTCGAGATCGAACGCTGGCAAAGCTGGTTCGACCGGATCGGTCCGGCGATTGTCGACCCGGGAAATCCGGTCGGCACCGCCAAAACCGTGTCTGCCGAAGGTGTGAGTGACAGTGGCGGGGACAACCCGCTGTCTGGCTATACCATCATCCACACCGAGAGCATCGATCAGGCGATCGAGCTGGCTAAGGCCTGTCCGATCATCGGCGATGGCAGCATCGAGGTGGCCGAGATTTACGAGGTGTCCCCGTAGGTGTTTCCAAAGGCATCCATGCAGATGGCGCCAAAAGCCTGTGACATGGTCGGCTTTGATCTTGCCCATGCAGACGGCATCCGAAAGAATACCGCATGAAAGGGGACCATCATGCGGATCATGTTTGTCGGTGTCGGGGCGCTTGGCTCATATTTTGGCGGCGCGCTGGCTGAGGCCGGGCATGATGTCACCCTTCTGATCCGCAACAGGGCGCACCGGCGCGCCATTCGGGCAGATGGTCTGATCCTGCACCGGGACGGTGTCGAGACACGCATCGACCCTGTCGTGGTTGATGCCGAAATGGCAGGTGATGCCGGCATTGCCGATATCGTCATTGTCTTTACCAAGACAGGAGCCACCAAAGCCGCGCTGCAGGCAGCCATGCCTGTCATCGGGCCAGACACCCGGTTGGTCACCGTGCAGAACGGGCTTGGCAATGCCGAGGCCCTTGCCGCGTTCGTGCCGATGGACCAGGTGATCTATGGCACCACCATGGCCCCCGGCGACATGGTTGCCCCGGGCGTGGTCAGCACGCATGGCTCCCACGTCACACAGTTCCGTGCCGCCGGCGACAACCCGGTGACGGCAAGAATGGCCGACGAACTGGCAGCCTTGCTGCGCGCGGTCGGCATCGACACCCGCGTCAATCCGGATGTCGATCGGGTGATCTGGGCCAAGGTGGCCTTCAATTGCGCGATGAACAGCCTGTGTGCGCTGTTGGACACGTCGCCCGGTCCACTTCTCGATTCCGACGAGATGAAGGCGCTTGTGACGGCCGTCATCCTGGAGGGCTGTGATGTGGCGGCGGCCCATGGGGTCGAAGTGGACCGTGATGGTGTGCACCGGACGCTGGAGATGGTGCATCGTGAACATCGCGAGCATGTGCCCTCGATGCGGGTGGATTTCCGCAATCGCAAGCCAACTGAAATCGCATCGCTGAATGGTGCGGTCGTCATGCTTGGTGCGCGCCATGGTGTGCCGACACCACGAAACGAGACGCTTCTTGCGCTGGTGCGTGCCCGCGAGGCACAGTATCTGGAGGCATGACGGAAGATTTGAGGAGAGCATCATGACGCGCGCCGAGACACCCATTTCGCTGGAAATCAGCTATCCTGACACGCCAAAGGGGATGAGCGACGCCGAATGGCATGCCCGTGTCGATCTTGCCGCTGCCTACCGGCTCACGCATCATTATGGCTGGACCAGCGTTGTCTATAATCACATCACTCTGCGCGTACCCGGGACTGACACATTCCTGATCAATCCGTTCGGTCTGACCTATGACGAGATCACCGCCTCCAACCTGACCTGTGTCGATCTGGACGGCAACAAGGTGTCCGACGATGCCTGGCCGGTGAATCGCGCCGGTTATGTGATCCATGCCGCCATTCACAAGGCGCGGCCGGATGACCTGCATTGCGTGATGCACACGCACGAGCCGTTCAGCCAGTCGATCGCCGCGCTCAATGTCGAGGTGGTGCCAATGATGCAGGAGGGCTGCCAGCTGTTCGAACGCATCGGCTATCATGATTTCAACGGCATCGTCCTCGACGAGACCGAGCAGGAGGCGCTGACAAGCGCCATCGGTGCCGACAAGCATACGCTGGTACTGAAGAACCATGGGCTGCTCACCGCTGGGCCGAATGTGGCCTGGGCGTTCGTGCGTCACCAGCTGTTCATCCGCAATGCCGAGATCATGCTTCGCATCATGTCGTCAGGTGGGCAGATCAGCTATATCCCCGACGAGATCATGCGGCATACGCGCGAGCAGTTCGAGGGTGGTGCGGCGCAGGCCGGGGCCACCGTCCGGCATCCGGAATGGCCCGCCTTCTGGCGCATGCTGGACAGGATCGACCCGTCCTGGAAACATTGATCAGCTGCCGAGCACTGCCAGCCGTTCGGGAAGTCCGGCGATGACGTCACGACCGGCATTGGCAAAGGCAAATCTCAGGAAGTTCTCCTGCCCGTCGCCAAAAAATGTCCCCGGGATCGTCAGCACGCCGGCCTCACGCGCCATGCGCTTTGCAACCTCGATCGACTCAGTATCGCCGAACGGGTGCCGGACATAGCCGAAATAGGCGCCGGTGCTCAGAAGCTCCCACCCGTCGAGCCCCGCCATCACCTCGCTGAACAGCGTCGATCGCGCGGCGATGCGCTGGCGGTTTTCCTCGCGCCAGCCGGCAAGGCTTGCCAGCATCGGCGTAACGGCAATCTGGGGGGTGCGCGGCGCGCAGATCTGGATGTTGTCGATGATCTTGGCGAGTTCGTCGACAAAGGCGGAACCCGCCGTCACCGCGCCGAGCCGGTGACCCGGCATGCAGTAGGATTTGGAGAAGCTGTAGAGCTGGACAAGCGTGCCCTGCCAGCCATCCCGTGCCAGCAGTCCATGTGGACGGGCGCCTGCTTCCGGCAGAAAGTCGCGATAGGTTTCATCGAGGATCAGCCAGATGCCGCGTGCCTTGCAAAGCGAGAAAATCGCATCGAGCAGTTCGGCCGGGTAGATTGACCCACAGGGGTTGTTCGGCGAGACGATTGCGATGGCCCGCGTGTTTGCACCAATGGCTGCCTCGATATCGGCAATCTTGGGCAGCATGCCGTTCGCGGCATGGCAGTCGACATAACCGATGCCGACACCAAGCATGCCAAGCGCGGACTCATGGTTGAAGTAGCAGGGACGCGTCATCAGGATTTCATCGCCATGCCCGGCCACTGCAAGCACGGCTGCGACGAAGGCCTGGTTGCATCCCGAAGTGATGTGGATTTCTTCCGCCACCAGGCTGGCATCGTAGATGTCACCGAGATGGATGGCATAGGCATCACGAAGCTCGTGGTCGCCTTCGACCCGTCCATATCGGGCGCTGTCCGGGTCTGCTGCCGCACGCTCCAGCGCCGCTGTCATGTCCGGATGCGCGGCATAGCCGGGGACCGCCTGGCTCATATCGATCAGCTCACCAAGCCTGCCGTCATAGGAGGCGCGCCAGTCCTGGACGACGGATACCGGAGGTGCCGTGAGCTTTGATATGGCTGGATTGAACATCTTCGACCTCGAAATACAGCAGATACCTCGAGATTTAGCATTTGCCCCGGCCCAGACAAAGCAAAAGCAAAGGCAAAAGCAAAAGCAGCTTGGTCTTGCCCAGTCTCAGCACCCAGTCTCAGCGTTCGTAGGGGTCGCTGATCCGAACAATATCATCCTCGCCAAAATAGGATCCCATCTGAACCTCGATAATAACGACCGGATCATTGGTGTCGTTGCCAAGCGCGTGATGGGCACCAAGCGGAATATCGATTGAATGACCGGCCTCGAGCATGTGCCTGTCATCCCCGAGCTGTACGGTCGCGGTGCCTGCAACGACCACCCAGTGTTCTGAACGCCGGTGGTGATATTGCAGTGACAGGTGCTGCCCCGGATCGACGGTCAGACGCTTCACCTTGCAGGCCGCGCTGTCGAGAAGGTTCTCGAACATGCCCCACGGCCGGTACTCGAAACTGTGTTCGGTGGCGACGCTTTCGTCACGTGATTTCAGCTGGTCAATGACAGCCTTTACCTGTTCGGTCTCGCCTTTGCGGACAATCAGCGTTGCGTTGTCGTCATCGACAATGATCAGGTCCTCAAGGCCGATGCCGGCGATTGTCCGGCCGCTGGAATGGACAAATACATTGCTTGAATTGACCAGTACCGCGTCTTCACCATGATCTGTCACGTGATCGCTTATCAGTCTCGACAGGCTGTCCCAGCTGCCGACATCGCTCCAGCCGCCGCCAAAAGGCAAAAGCGCAATGTTCTCTTCCTTCTCCATGATGGCATAGTCAATCGAGATCGATTCGACAGCCTCGAGGTCAGGCTTCAGCAGAATGTCTTCGTCGGACCGCTTCGCGCGGCTTTCCCAGCAGGCCGCTGCCGCCGCGGCCAGTGCCGGCTGGTGCCTCTCGAAGCTCTCCAGACAGGTGCCGGACCGTACCATGAAGATGCCCGAGTTCCAGAAATGGCGTCCTGAAGCGAGATATTGTTCGGCAACCT
>JAKMFG010000331.1 GCA_022425565.1 Alphaproteobacteria bacterium | reverse complement strand
ACCCCACTTGTTCGCGGTGCATAGGGGACCCAAGTTATCGAGGGTGTGCATAGGTCACCCCACTTTTTATCATAGGTGACACCAGTAGCCTTGTGCATACGCAATTCCTAATGGCTCAGGGGATCTTACTGCATATGTGGAATAGGGTTGCTTGAGCCGTCCGACGCCTAATCTTGATTCAAACTAAAGCTGCTCAGAACAATAAAATTCTGAGGTGGTATGGCCTTGCTAAGGCTTCGTCGTCCAATGTCGACACTGGCTTACCAGAGTGACAAATCTGACTTCTCTATGTCGCGGTCAGTAGCTGCTTCGGTTCCTATGAGGTCGATCGCGTCACCAAGATACTTGGCAACGAATTGACGTTCCTTTTCGTCAGCCAATGCGTTCATCTGATCTGCAGAAGACGCCTCAGACCTGCGAACCCACGTACCACTGACGTCCATTATCAGTGTGTTGTCCATAGAACGCTAACGGCGAAATTGGGTGGATGATTAGTCTTTACTCTTCTTCAGCTTCAGTAAAATCGTACATCACGATTCCACGATTTGAGGAAATCTTAGGGGCAAATTGAGGAACATCTTTTATCAAGTCAGACATGTACTCTTTCCAAATGACGTCACATTTAGCAAAGGCGTCTTGGTCTCGATATTCCAACCAATTCCCAATAGTGAACTTGTCACCTTTGTTGAAAATTCTAGTGACGTAAAATCTAGTCATCCCAGCTGCTCGAAGCTTAGCCGCATGGGCCTCATAACGCTGCTCAACGAGGTAAAGAAAACCTGTCAATTCACTTTCGTTAGGAAAGTCTAGAAGTGTGAAGCTTATAATAGCAGCCTTAGACATTTCTGTTCCTGTGATTCGAACATTAGTTGGAAAAAGTAACAGAGGCATAACTTTTGGCCAACAGACCAAAATCAAAGTTTATGGACAATCTCCTCCGCTCTCAGATGGGTGTATCGGAAGAGCATCCTTGGGTCTTTGTGACCTGAGATAACCGCAACCTCAGGGATGTTCAGACCAAGCTCAAAGAAGCGCGAGATGGCCTCATGGCGTAGGTCGTGGAAGCGAAGATCAGACAAGCCAGCACGGCTCCTGAGCCTGTCCCACGCTAACCTGAAGGCGTTGGGGGCGACAGGGAAGGGGGATGGCGTGTCGTTGCGCTGTCGCTGCCTAGCCAACACCAGAGCCGCCTTGGTCGACAACGGCACCTCTCTTGAACTCCCATTCTTGGTGAGCGGCAGGAACGCAATACGCCTGTCGAGATCGACATGCTCCCACTGAAGCCCAAGTATTTCGCCTCGTCTCATCCCTGTCTCAATGGCGAAGACGATGACAGGCCAGATGTGTGGGTTCTTGGTCTGCTTGGATGCTTCTTTTAGTCGTTCGAACTCACCGTCTTCCAGTCGCCGGTTCCTCGCTGGTGACGACGGAGGCATCTTCACTCTGTCGACTGGATTGGACGACAGCATTACCCCCCACTCGTTCATCGCTATCTTCAGGCAGTGTCTGATCAGGATGAGGTCGTAGTGGCAGGTGCGTCGCCCATCGAGGAGCCTACAGTCTCTGAAGGCAGCGATGGCCTGTGATGTCAGCTGGCTTGCTCTAAGGCTGCTGACAGGGTCTCTCATGAGCCTGTGGAGACGACGAAGCTCAGTGGTTGCCCCTCTTTTGGCTGGGGTCACTTCAAAAGAGAAACGCTCTAGAAGTTCACCCAGCGTAATGTGTGTCGGCCTTAGTGTGCCGAAGGTCCCAGCCTCAAGCTGCTCCTCGACACTGATGACCCACTTGATAGCGGCCTGTTTCGTGTGAAATGACCTTGATGTAGTTCCGATGGTCTTGTGTCTGACGATGGCTTGCCACTTGCCACCACGCTTCCGATACGTTGCCACTTAAGCCTCCTTAAGTGACACAGGAGTGACCGAGGGTAGGGCGTCATGTTGCTAACCAGCTGATAACGTTGGTAGCTCAACTGGATAGAGCAGCTGACTTCTAATCAGCAGGTTGGGGGTTCGAGTCCTCCCGGAATCGCCATGCTCTTCTGGACAGCAGGTGGTTTGTCCCAGTAGGTCAGACTGCCTAGTCGAGGAAGTCGTCTGCAACAAACTCATGAACTATGACTCCTCGTGAACCTACCACCTTTGTGGTAAGGCCTTCCACGGCGGGCAAGTAATGCGTCTCAAGCAATGTCTGACAGGCTTTATAGGCTTCCTGGTCTCGATATTCGAATACGATACCTACCCGATAGGACTGCTCTTTGTTCCAGATCTGGGTAACCGCCCGGCGAAGCATTCCGGCATCGGTGAACAATTTTATCACTTCAGGCGAGAATGCCTTTTCCTGGCGCAGTAGATAGAGCTCAAGTTGTTCCTTTGTCGCAAAGTCACGTGTTGAGTAATTTATCATTGTGGTGTTTGTCATTGCCCTCTCCAGCTCTGTCGACATCAAGCTGTAGCCTAAATTACACCTTTTCGTTGCGAAAGGCTTTCAAAGTCCCCTGAAGATTCAAAATCAGGGGACTAGGCAGCCAAGTGACGGGGTCAGCTGATTGAAACGCTCTGTTTCGGTATGCGCGTTCTCGGGTTGTCCTAAGGTTGCCCCTTCGTCTCCTGGCAACACGACTCAATCAACGAAACAATGAGCCAGGGCACACCATGCCTTACCTCGTTTTCTCGACTGTCCAGACGATAGTGATACCCAGGGGTACGGCCCGACAAGCCACTGCCGCGGGATAACTGTCAGTGACGGGGCGTCGTTCAGTTTGAGTGGCTTTGGTCTTGATGTTACGCGGAATGCCGCGAGGCAATCATCTCACGCTGTCTCACTGCAAACCGCCTGAAGACCAGCAGTCCAATGAGAATGGCCACAGACAGACCGGCGTTCGTACAAAAGACACGCATCTTTTTTGTTTTCATCATCATCATGACCAAAAGGTCGCACCCGCAGACGCAGCAGTCACGAAATACAGAGTCACTGTGTTCTCTGTGAACTTCACACGGATCATTTTGGTGAAGTTGTTAAGGGCAGCAGTTTGATACGTGATGGCGACGCCGCAAACCTTGTCGTATCAGTCAGGGCCGTATCAGTTAGTCTTGGTGGTGCCCCTTCAGCTATCAAGCGCGATCAAAAACCCAGATTTGCTGAAAAGGCCTGACACGATCCTGCGCTCTGCGTGGCCGTCTGGTCTATCGATCTGCAGCGGCGCTATCGCATGATCATTTTGAAGCGGGTCGTGTCCCGCAGGAGATGGGCTACGAACTCTGAAGGTCCATTGCCAATGGCACCCAAACACTCTGCAGGACGCGCGGAAAGTGACACATCGTGCGAACAACGTCACTGCGTCACCATCGCACATCCGCCAAGGTGGCTGTGAGGGGCGTCGGTTGTCGGTTCACGACAGCATCATCATGCGAAGGTCAAACCAAGGAATTGCGATGGAAACACTTGGCGACCAATTCTTCAGATGGACCATTATCGAGCAACGGCCGACAATGAACTGGCGGCTCGCTCTGTGCACCATCAGCGAGCCTTAAATCGCAGCAGTCGAAACCTGGTCATGATTCAAGCGTGAATGCTGCCGAACAATAGAATTCCGATCAGGGGTGAACTGGCATGGTTCCTGCCTATAAAGGAGCGAGCGTCATTTTTATGACTGGCTCATTCCTCCCTAGAGAAACTCAGACCCACTTCGGTGGGTCTTTTTTCGTCTTTGCCGGGCGGTGGTTTCAATCAACTCCCACGTAAGTGCCATCTGGTGCCATTACCCAGCTGCTACCACCCACGTAAGTTCCATCTGGGGCTTGCGTCCATTCGGTCCCGCCAACATAGGTTCCGTCTGGCGCCATGGTCCAACTGCTGCCACCAACGTAAGTGCCGTCTGGCGCTTTGGTCCATTCACTACCACCGACGTAAGTGCCATCTGGAGCTTGTATCCAATTGCCCATAATCTGCGCTCCCCTGATTATCCTGGTTGGTAGTTATCCTGGCGGGCTCGTTCTTTGATCACCTTGGCAATGACTCCGCAGAGACCGGTGATGCCAGTAATCGCCACCTCGATGATGTCCCAAAAAGTTGTCAGACTTCCATCACCACAAGGCAGCGGGACGTTGTGAATTTGGCTGTTTGTACGATTTTCTGGAAGTCCGGGTTTTTTCCAAAAGTGTCATCCAAATAGGCTCTATTGGCTTCAAATGATTGCCTGTCCTTGTATTCATAGGTCATCACAACCCGAAAGACCTCACCCTGGTTCCACACTCTGTTCAGGCTGAATTTCAACAATCCACGCGACTTCATTTCCTTGACCCAGAGAGGGGCGGTTTTTTCAACTGCGTCGATGAAGAGGTCCATATCGACATCGTTCATGAAGTCAGCGGTGGTGAAGCTGGTAAACTTTGGCTCCGGCATCTAAACGCTCCTGCTATGTCAGCGTATTTAGGCTATCAGTTGCGCCGATTTTGTCCACAAGGTCGGATGCTCTCAGATGCGTTTATCGGAAGAGCATCCTTGGGTCTTTGTGACCTGAGATGATCGCCACCTCGGGTATGTTCAGCACAAGCTCGAAGACGCGTGGGATTGCCTCATGCTGGTGGCTCAACCGGATAGCGCAGCTAGCTTTCAACCAGCCGGTTGGGGACGAGCCCTCCCGGGGTCGCCCTGCTTCCACGTGCCTCGACAGTGGCACGAAATTTGCTGCTACCCGCGCATGATCAGCCTTAAACATCATCCGGTTTCCTGGCCGGTCTCCTGGTGTGCCGCCATTCTTATGAGTTTGGCGAGCACAGGCCTGTTTGCCGCCAACGCACAGGCACAGGCCGGCAAGGCGCTTGGCTCGCTTGAGAATATATGTCTGTCCGAGGCGCGCCGCGCCGAGGCGCAGCACAGTATTCCGAGCGGCCTGTTGCAGAGCATCACGCGCGTCGAGGCTGGCCGGAAGACAGTCACTGGCGAGTTCATGCCCTGGGCGTGGACGCTGAACGATGCCGGTGAGGGGCTGTATTTCGACAGCCGAGAGGCCGCCATGCGCCACCTCGAGGCGGCCGTTGCGGCGCCCGGCCATTCGGTCGATGTTGGCTGCATGCAGGTAAACACGAAATGGCATATGGAAGGGTTCCATAACCTGTCCGACATGCTGGATCCGGTGCAGAATGCCGATTATGCCGCCGGGTTTCTGCTTGACCTTCACGAGGCGCACCAGAGCTGGGATGACGCCGTAAAGCACTACCATTCCTCTGAGCCGGCGAAGAATGTGGCCTATCACGGCCGCGTGCTTGCCGAACTGGAACGCTTCCTTGCCGATGACGACACATCTGCGCCCACGGTTGCCGCACTGCCCGGACCAGAGGCTGCGGATCTGGCCGCCGAGAGTCCATTGCCGGTGCAGGATGATGCCGAACTCGCCCTGATCGAACGGCCGGTGACGGTGCAGGAACCACGACCTGCCATGCGTCCCGTTGCGCCTGTCCGTGCTGCCGTTCAAGTGCCGACATCATCAGCGGCCGACCGCAAGTCCGACGATCTTGCCCGGCAGCCGAATCTTGCCCCGCATCGTGACCGGGTCGAGCATTTCCGCCAGCTTCTGGCAAGGCAGTCCGGCTGAACGATCGCATTGCCGCAGCCATTGCCCTTTGGATCTGCGGCCCCCACATCCTGCTGATACGATTGTCCCCGTTGTCGCCGTGTGCCCGATGCTGTCTCTTGTCACCCATCCCGATTACGACATCCCGCTTCCCGAGGGGCACCGGTTTCCGGCAACCAAATTTTCGGCGCTGATGAGCCGGCTTGCCGCAGATGGGATCGACCGGCAATTCACCCGCATGCAGCCGGAACCGGCAAGCCGCGCCGATTTGCTGGGCACGCAGGACAAGGCCTATGTCGATGCGATTGCCGACGGCACGCTCGATGCCGACGCCATCCGCACGCTTGGGCTGAAATGGAGCCAGGTCCTTGCCAACCGGTCATTCCTTGCAGTGAACGGCACGCTGCTGGCGGCGCGCCAGGCGCTTGAATTCGGTCTTGCCTGCCATGCCGCGGGCGGCACGCACCATGCCCATTTCGCCTATGGTGCGGGATATTGCGTGTTCAACGATCTCGCCTACAGCGCAACCCGCCTTATTGGCGAGGGCGCGGCGCGATCCATCCTGATTCTCGATTGTGATGTTCATCAGGGCGACGGGACGGCGCGCATCCTTGCCGACCGGCCTGACATCTTTACCTGCTCGGTGCATTGCAAGGCGAACTATCCGGCGCGTAAGGCGACCAGCGACCTTGATGTCGAGGTCGAACGCCATATCGACGATGCCGGCTATATGGAGATACTCGCCAGAACACTGACGCGGCTGGAAGATCTGGTGCCGGAACCTGACCTTGTGCTCTATGACGCTGGTGTTGATGTTCACGCGGATGACAGGCTGGGGCTGCTGGGTCTCAGCTATGACGGTATCAGGGCGCGTGATGCGGCAGTCCTGCGGCATTATCGCGGCAGGGGCATCCCGGTGGCGACGGTGATCGGCGGCGGCTATGGCACCGACCTTGACGAGGTCGCCTTCCGCCATTCACTGGTTTTCCATGCGGCGCTTGCTGAATTTGGGCGCGCGCCCGCATCGATGGATCAGGCGGTAATCACCTGATCCTTCAGCCCGATGATCGCGCCGGCAATGGTGGCGATATCTTCGGGTTCGATTTCCAGCTCTTCGGCAGCGGCGGCGACATGCACCATCAGCCTGTCGAAATCTGCCTCGGAAATTTTCAGCCCTCTATGCGCTTCCAGCAGGTCACGGCCCTTATAGAGATCCGGCCCGCCAGTCAGCACCGTGAGGAAGTCGGCGAGATGCTCGCGCAGCCTTTCGACGTCGACCCCCTCGAAGAAGGGTGCGAGGTCCGGATCCGCAAGAACACGGTCATAGAAACATTCCGCCATGCCCGAGGTCAGGCGGCTTCCGTATTTGACGTAGAGCGTCGGTGCCATCGATTGTTTTCCTGCTGCCAGCCCTATGGACTATGTTGTCAATTTAGCCTTTGGTGCCAGAGATGATCGCATCAGATACCCAGTGACTGGTAGCTTTGTGCGATCCGCTGCACTGCTACCATCATGGCTGCTGTCCTGAGGTCGGGCGCAGCCTCCTCGCGGTTCCAGACATCGCTGATCACGCGGTAGCTGTTGCGCATTGTATCTTCAAGACCCGATCTGACGAGATCAATTTCGGTGCCGCCATCCACTGCACGCCGCGCCAGTTCGTCGGGGAAGGGCTTGCCTGTCATGCTCTCGATCCCCTCAATCAGCGCGCCGAAGCGTGTCTCCTCGGCACGCCGCTGCATGCGGCCGAACCGGATCCGGCTGAGGTTCTTGATCCATTCGAAATAGCTGACCGTCACACCGCCGGCATTGGCATAGAGATCGGGAATGATCACAACGCCGCGTTCGCGGAGGATCGCGTCAGCTTCCGCCGAGACGGGGCCGTTGGCGGCCTCGATGATCAGCGGTGTCTTGATATTCGGGGCGTTGTCCGCGGTGATCACGAGTTCCATCGCCGCCGGGATCAGAATGTCGGCATCGGCCTCCAGCATCTCCATGCCGCTAGCCACATGGCCGGGAAAGCCCGTGACGCCGCCATTTTCCATGATGTGTGACCGCAGCGCGCGGATGTCGATCCCCGTTTCATCGACGACCGTCCCGTCGCGCTCCAGCACGTGGGTAATCAGCGCCCCATCCTCGGTCGAAAGGAACAGCGCCGCATGATACCCGACATTGCCAAGGCCCTGAACGTTGACGCGCTTACCCTTCAGACCGGGGGTCAGTCCGGTCTTGGCGACGTCGCGCGGGTGATCGAAAAAGGCCCGCAGCGCATATTCGACGCCGCGTCCGGTGGCCTCGGTACGGCCTGAAATACCGCCTTTGCCAACCGGTTTTCCGGTGACGCAGGCCCAGGCGTTCAACTCGGCCGGGTGCAGGCGCCTGTATTCATCCGCCATCCAGGCCATCTCGCGCTCACCGGTGCCTACATCGGGTGCCGGGACATTCTGGGACGGGTGGATAAGATCACGCTTTGCCAATTCCTGGGTAAAGCGGCGGGTAATCCGCTCCAGTTCCATCTCGCTCCACTCGCGCGGGTCGATGATCAATCCACCCTTGGCGCCGCCAAAGGGCACCTCGACAAGCGCGCATTTGTAGCTCATCAGCGCGGCAAGCGCCTCAACCTCGGCCTGATTCACGTCCGGCGCAAACCGGATGCCGCCCTTGACCGGTTCGAAATGTTCGGAATGTACCGACCGATAGCCGGTGAAAGTAAAGAGCTGGCCACGCAGCCTGACGCCGAACCTCACCACATAGGTCGAGTTCGCCACCATGATCTTGGTCGCAAGGTCTTCACCAAGCCGGTCATCTTCATAGGTTGCGTTGAGGCATCTCACCGCGTTTTGAAAATTCGATTCAATCGATTTAAGGAATTCGTCTCCGGCCATCTGTATCCCCCAAGAAACAATATTGGTGCCTTTCGGCCCTGGTCTCTGTTCAGCAAACAGCAGGACAAGACATCAATGCAAGGAATGAGTGACACATTCCATAAAAACAACAAGCTGTAAAAACAACTGGCATATCAGAGTGATTGTTATTAACGTCACGCTGCGTTTGCTTGGCAACGCAAAGGGATGAAACATTGAAAACGTCCGCGCCACATCGGCGTGGCGCACATCAATCTTCCCAAATTCAATTTACCTCGCCATGGCCGTCACTGGAACGGAATGGCAAATCCAAGGAGTGATCCTATGCAACAAACTGGAGTAATCGTCGGCGTGATTGCG
>JAKMFG010000062.1 GCA_022425565.1 Alphaproteobacteria bacterium | reverse complement strand
GTCATATCCCTATCGTCTGTACATTGTTTTCAACAACGCAAAGGAGGTGATCTGATGTCTAGTATGATTGGTTTTGAGGGTGCAAAAGCGACGGGCGGACTGAAGAGCAGCCTCGTCAGGAACGCCTGACGCCGCAAGCGGCACTTGTCATATCCAACAAACGGAAAGGGAGGCCCTGCGGCCTCCCTTTTTTCATGTCACTTATTTTCATCCAGATTTTGTCAGGCGTTAATTTGCCTTCTTGTAGGTCCTGATCGCGGCCGCAAGCTGTTTCTTTTCCTTGCAGCTGAGGAAACAGACCTTGGTGAGCCGGGCGAACATGTCTTCGGCACCTTCTAGATTGCCAAGCGTCAGATACAGCTCGCCCTTATATTCAAGCGCGCCCTTATGCTTGGGGTCGATGGCAAGGGCCTTGTCATAAGCCACCTCGGAGGCGGCATAGTCACCCATCTTGCGCGACGCATAACCCGTCAGGTTCCACGCATCGGCATTGTCCGGGTTTTTCGCAATCTCGGCCTCAAGAAAGGTCAATGCGCCGGTATAATCCTCTTTCTTGATCATCACCGTCGCCTTGCGCATCTCCTTGGATGCGACGGCCACCGTGTATCCGGAACCGCCAGAGCTGCCAGAACTGCCGGAATCGCTTCCGGCTGCCTTTACGGCAAAGGGAAGCATCGCGATTCCAAGGGCGATCACTGCGGCAAGACCCAGGACAAGAACAAGAGGTGCGCGGCTGTCGGCAGCCTGAGCTCTGGTCTTCAGATGGTTGCTCATGATTCGGTCTCTCCGCCAGCGTTGATCCAGTCACCGATGCCGCCAACATTGTGAACCTTGCCATACCCCATCTCGTTCAGCGTCTTGCCGGTCAGCGCGGCCATACCACCAGCAGCGCATACCAGGACGACGTCCTTGTCCTTGTCCATCGCCGCGTTGTGAAGGGGATGCGCGTCATCCGCGGCAAATTCGATGAAGCCACGGGGGATGCGCAGCGCACCGGCAATGGTGCCGGTCTTGGCGATGTCACCGCTGTCGCGCACATCGACGAACACAGCGCCCCCGGCCTTGTGAATTTCAATGCCCTGTTCCGGCGTGATCCGCGGGACAACCGCGTTCGCCGCTTCGAGGTAATCTGTTGCGTGTGTCATTTTCACCCTCGCCTGTTCGGTCCGCGTCCAGACCGGTTTCCGCCAACCCCCATTGCCGTCGCCCTCCAGAGATAGGCGCTGACGGGATGCATTCAAGCGGGATCAGCCGGTGATGGAGATGCCGTCCGTGACGGCAGCGGAAGTAAGGGTCTCAAGAGCTGACGGCGCAGCCTGAAACACGCAGTGCGGGTGGCCGGCAGCGGCCCACACCACCGGGAACCTGAATAGCGAGGCGTCGATAAAAACCGGCAATCCGGCCGGCAACCCGATTGGCGAGACACCGCCGATGGCATATCCGGTCGCCGCCTTGACCCGGTCGGCGTCCGGCCGCTGGCACTTGCCGGTGCCGCCGACACAAGCGGCAAGCGCCTTCACGTCGCACTGCCGGTCACCGGCAACGAGTGCAATGACGGGTGTTTCGGGATCTCCGGCCGTGAACACCAGCGTCTTGACGATCGCGCCCGTCTCCACACCGAGCGCAGCGGCTGCCTCCTGCGCGCTGCGTGCGGTATCGTCAAGCGCGATAACCGGATGTGGATGGCCTGCCGCCTCCAGACAGGAGACAACGTGGCGGACGGACGGATGGCACAGGAAACGTTCGCTCATGGCAATGCGGGCCTCTGGGGCCGTCAGGCGTAATCCGGCATTGTGACCGGTGCCTTTTTCAGGCTGTTGGCAAGGAGCTCGATATGGATGGGCGTGATACCACAACAACCGCCAATGATATCGGCACCGCTCTCGACCCATTTCTCGGCATAACGCAAATAGGCCTCGGGGGTGATGTCCTTGCGAAGCTGGTGCACGCTGGCATTCGAGGCCTCATATTCCTCGTCTATCAGCGGAAAGGCATTCGCATAGGCACCGATCATCGGCCGCGCGGCGCCATGCTGGGCGGTGAAGGCTTCAAGCTCGGCCCGGGAGATACATACCGCATCATTCATCACTTCGGGCTGACTGCAGTTGAAAAGCAGGGCGTCGAACCGCATGCCCTCGATCGACAGCAGCAATTCGGACAGCGGCTCGCCGGACCGCAGGCGCGGCGCGCCATCAACCGGGTCACGATCCTCGAGGGTGACGGACAGCCAGAGATCGGCGGCGCAGTCGGCAAAGACGTCGAGATAGGTGGTCGCCTCGGCGACGGACCCGAGGGTCTCGCCAATAAAGATATCGGCCACAGGCGCAAGGTAGCGCCGGAACTGAAGCATCATCCGGCGTGCGCCCTGCACTTCGAACTGTTCGGGAAGGTAACTTCCGAACATCGGTGGAACACTCGCCGCCACCTGGACTTCCCGAGGCACCGAGTCGGCGGCGTCCCGGGCCAATTTGGCCGCAAGTTCCAGCAACGCACCGCCCTGGTCCTCATACCGGTCCTCGCCAATATGGAAGGGAACGATCGCATAGGTGTTCGTGGTAATGATATCTGCGCCAGCAGCAATAAACTGGTCATGCACCTCGCGAACCGTATGAGGCGCTTCCATCAGCGCAAGCGCCGACCATTCCGGCTGCCGGAAAGGCGCACCGTTCTCTGAAAGCTGCCGCCCCAGTCCACCGTCGAGAATGATCACCGGCATCTTCCTTTCACCGAAAAAACGCACCCTGCCGGGTCGTCATCGCATTGATCACCAATGTAGAACGCGAACTCCGACAAGGGCAAGGTGAACCCGGGCCGCAGCAGCGTTGCAAAACAGCGCAGGAAGGGCCCGAACGCGGTAATGTGATTTGCCCGGCCGACTGGGCACATGCCATTCTTTCCGGCGAAGCGCATGGCGAGGAAGCCACAGGACGACACATCATGTACGACCCGGGTCTGGCGGCAAGGCTGGACGACATCATGGCAGGCATGCTCGAGATGGAAGTCACCCGCATGTTTGGCGGATATGGCTTTCTGATGAACGGCCATATGTGCCTTGGTGTGTGGGACGACAGGCTGGTGATCCGCATCGGCACGGATGGATGGAACGCCATATGCGACCAGCCCCATGTCGGGCCGATGGACTTTACCGGAAAGGTGATGAAAGGCTGGGCAATGATCCATCCGGACGGGCTGTCCGAAGACGAGGATTTGCAGCGCTATGTCGATATGGCCATCATGTTCTGCGCGGCGCTGCCGCCAAAACAGGGACGCTGACCGACGCTGTCTTGCTGATGATTATCCGAAATCAAAGCCGCACATATGGGCGATGGCACGGACGACGTCCTGACTGCGCACGGCAAAGGGCAGCACGGCGATGGCCAGTATCATGATCACGCCCCAGATGACCCAGACCGAAATATCGGCCGGATAACGGCTTTCGGAAACCGTGTCGGCAGCGTCGGTGCCTTGGATGTCCTTGCTGCCGGTCATCCTCTCATCCGTCATCGAATCATCAGTCATCAAGCAGTCCGCATCACGAATTCCAGCCCCGACTGCGAGCCGACATAGAGCCCCGGCTTCTGCATATTCAAAGACACCAGGAGATTGCCGCCGCCATCCAGCATCACATCGACACGGCTGCCGACAATCCGGACAATCGTGCCGGAGGCATCGTTTCCGGTATCCGTGCAGGACAATGTGACTTTCTGGTCTAGTGCAAGCATGCCGGCCTCCCTCTGGTGTATCAGCCTATCACAGGGCGTTACTGCAGGTCGATGGCGTGCGCCTTCAGATCCTCGAGCTTGCAGACAGCAAGGGTCACGCTGTTGGTCGACTGAAGCCGGACCTTCGGCGCATGACCTGCCTCGCGCGCCTGTTCCCAGCGACCGGCACACAGGCACCACTGGTCGCCATCCTTCAGGCCAGGAAAGCCGAACTGCGGCATGGGCGTCGACAGGTCATTGCCGACACTCTTGCTGAATTCAAGAAATTCGTCCGTCATGATCGCACAAACGGTATGCAGGCCCTGATCATGTGGACCGGTATGGCAGCACCCGTCGCGGAAGAACCCGGTCATTGGATCGTGCGAACAGCTCTGCAGCGTGCCGCCAAGGACGTTCTTCTGCCCTTCCGGGCGACCTTGTGATCCATCCATGACGCTCTCCCTAACCGGCTGCCTTGTCGCCAAGATATGGGGCGTCCAGCTCTGCCATTCTAGTCTCGATGGCTGTCTCGAGCCGTTCCATAAAGTCGCGGCGCGACAGGCCAGGCTCGATCGGCGCAAGAAATTCGACATCAATGCGGCCCGGACGTTTCAGCCAGCTGTTCCTGCCCCAGACATGTCCCGAATTCAGCGCGACCGGCACCACCGGCACTCCGGTCGCTTCATAGAGCGCAAAAACGCCAATTTCGTACCGATGCTCCACGCCGGGGGCTACCCGGGTTCCCTGCGGAAAAATCAAGATCGAACGCCCGCTTGCAGCAGCAGCGACAGCGTCATCGCGAAGCTTGCGAAGCGCACGCATGCCCGCAGACCTGTCGACGGCAATGCAGCCTGCCTTGCTGAAATACCAGCCAAGAAGCGGCAGACGAAGCAATTCGCGTTTCAGCACGAAGACAGGCGTGTGAAGAAGCAGCGCCAGTACCACTGTTTCCCACGCCGACTGATGTTTGGCTGCATAGATCACCTGGCTGTTGGCATGAGAGTCGCCTGACAGCCGGTGTGTGCCACCGGCAACACGCAGGGCATGCACAGTGACCCAGCCCCACAGCCGTGCAGCGGCGCGAATGACCGCAGCCGGCAGCAACAGGGCCGGCAGTACGAGAAACGCCAGGACCACGGTTGTGCCATAGAAGAGAATGTTGAAAATCAGCGAGCGGAGATACACCATGGACGCGACAATAGGGAGTTTGCTCTCCTGTCGCAATCACGGGTCGCAATCACGGGTCGCATTCAGGAACGCAGGATCATGACAGGTACCGAGCAGCAGAATGATGACGAATGGCGGCAGCGCGCCGCCATGGCGCTGTCCGCCGCGGCAGCCGCCGAGCGGCTGGTTACCTATGCCGAGCTTGCCGATGCGGCCGGAATCACCGGCCAGCACCGTATTCACCGGCTGACCACATGGCTGGAAACAGAACTCGAACGCGAGGTCAGTGCCGGTGCACGCCTGTTGAGTGCACGCGTGATCTCGCGTGCCCGCGGCGGTCTTCCTGCCCCGGGGTTTTTCATCAAATGTGCTGAACTCGGTATCTATAATGGCCCGCCGGAAGGCCCGCAGGCGCTTGCCTTCCATCTGAACTGCCTGCGCTAGGCCGCCACCTCGATATGGAAGGTGAAGATGCCGCCTTCGGCATCATTGCGCACCAGCCTGTGGCCGGCCGTGTCGCAGAAATGCTCGAAATCCAGGGGCGCCGCCGGGTCGTCGGCAAGCACTTCGAGAACGCCGCCCTTCATCTGGCTGATCTGCCTGCGTGCCTTCAGAACGGGCAGCGGGCATTTCAGACCGGTCAGGTTGAGCGAGACGGTAATGGCGTAGGTTTCATCCATAATGAGGCGACCCTAGACCGACTTCAGATACCGTTCCAGTGGCAATTGATCGCAGCGACGCTTGCCAGCACCTGTTGCCAGCCGCTAGATAGGCGCATGAGTATTTGGGGCATGATAATCGGCGGGGCTGCCGGCGCCGCCATCGGCGGTCCGATCGGCGGGCTTCTCGGCGCGGCCGCGGGGATTGCCGTCGAACGCGGATTCGTGACTCCGGTTCTGGCCGCCAACACAGAAAACGACGCCAGCCGCGGCGTCGCCTTCACCGTTGCCGTGATTGCGCTGTCGGCAAAAATGGCCAAGGCCGACGGCACCGTCTCGCGCGACGAGATCAGCGCCTTTCGTGAGCGTGTTCATATCCCGCCATCCGAGGTGCCGCAGGTCGGCCGGTTCTGGGATCTGGCGCGCCAGACAAAAGAAGGCTACGAGGGCTATGCAACGCAGGTTGCACGGATGTTCAGCCCCCGTGCGCCTGCGCTTGAACAGCTTCTCGACCTGCTGTTCCATATCGCCGGATCCGACGGCAGCCTGACAGCGCCGGAAATCGAATATCTGGCCCGTGTGAGCGAGATTTTCGGATTCACCGAAGAAGATTTCCACAGGTGGCTTGCGCTGCATGGTGACGAGGGACCGCGCCCGTGGGATGTGCTTGGCGTCGATCCAGCCATTCCGGATGACGAACTCAGGACCCACTGGAAAGCGCTTGTCCGCGACCACCACCCCGACAAGCTGATCGCCGACGGCATACCTGAGGAATTTGTCGCCGCCGCGAATGACAAGCTGGCACGGATCAATGCTGCCTATGATTCGATGATGCGCTCGCGCGGTTTGAGCGGCGCACCGACCGGAGGCGCGGGATAGGATGCCGGCGCCGCTTCTGACCATCGCCTCTGCCGGCATCAATCTCGGCGACCGCTGGCTGCTCCGCAATGCCGACCTGACCCTGCATGCCGGTGACCGGCTGGCCCTTGTCGGCAGGAACGGCGCCGGCAAGTCCAGCCTGATGAAACTGATGGCCGGCCGCACCGACATGGATGAAGGCAGCCTGTGGATGGCCCCCGGCTCCAGTGTCGCCTATCTGCCGCAGGCGCCGCAGTTGCCAACCGGCATGACGCTGCGAAGCGTGGTTATCGCCGGACATGATGCCGACTGGCTGGGACGGCCGGTGCCGGTTCACAAAGCCGAGGAATTCCTGCAGCGTCTCGGCCTTGACCCCAACCGGATGAGCGACGGCCTGTCCGGCGGCGAGGCGCGCCGCGTATCGCTGGCCCGCGCGCTCTACACCGAACCTGATGTTCTGCTTCTCGACGAGCCGACCAACCATATGGACATGCCGACCATCGAATGGATGGAAGAGATGCTGCGCCAGCATCGCGGCGCCCTGCTTGTGGTCAGCCACGACCGTGCTTTTCTGCGCAATCTGGGTACCGGAATCGTCTGGCTGCATAATGACAAGCTGCGCCGCCGCGACGGGGATTTCGCACAGTTCGACGACTGGTCGGAGGGCATTCTCGCCGACGAGGCCGTTGTCCTGCACAAAATGGATCGCAAGATCGCGGCCGAGACCAGATGGTCGCGCGAGGGCATCTCGGCCCGCCGCAAGCGCAACCAGGGCAGGCTTCGCGAGCTCGCGACGCTGCGCCTTGAACGTGCCAGCACCGGTGGCCTCACCCAGCGCACCATGAAGATGGAGACCGGCCCGGCGGAAGGCGGCGGCCAGCTTGTGCTGGAAGCCATCGACCTGTCGGTTTCGGTGCCGATGCCGCCGCGCCCGAACAGTGACGACAGCGACGAGGCAGCGCGCCGTCAGCTGCTGAACCATTTTAACATGCTGGTACGGCGAAGCGACCGGATCGGCATTGTCGGGCCGAACGGCATCGGCAAATCGACGCTGGTCAAGGTGCTGCTGGGACTGTCGGACCCTGATGGCGGGCGCGTGCGCCAGGGCTTCGGCCTGTTGCCTGCCTATTTCGACCAGCAGCGCAGCGCCCTCGACCGTAATTCATCACCATGGACCGTGCTGACCGACGGCAGCAGCGACATGATCGAGGTGGCCGGCACGACCCGCCATGTCACCGCCTATCTGCGCGACTTCCTGTTCGACGACCACAAAATGACCCAGAAGGTCGCCACCCTGTCAGGCGGCGAGCAGAACCGGCTGCTGCTGGCAAAGCTGTTTGCCGAGACGCATAATTTTCTGGTGCTGGACGAGCCGACCAACGATCTGGACATGGAAACGCTGGACCTGCTGCAGGAAGTGATTGCCGAATATGACGGCACCGTGCTGATTGTCAGCCATGACCGTGATTTCCTCGACCGGACCGTCACCGCCATCCTCGCCTTTGAGGATGAGGGCAAGGTCAGCGCCCATGCCGGCGGCTTCTCCGACTATCTGGAACGCCGCACCGCTGCCGAAGCGCGTCGCGCCGCGAAAGAGGATGGCAGGAAATCGGGGGGCAAAGCCGGCAGCAAGGCCGCGGCCTCGAAACCGCCTCACAAACAGGCTGGAAACCGCACCGCCAAGCTGAGCTTCAAGGACCAGCACGCGCTGGACAAGCTGCCAGGCGAGATCGAGGCTCTTGAGGAAGAGATTGCAACGCTGGAAGCGCGGCTTGCCGATCCCGAACTGTTCGCGAAACATCCGGACAGGTTCAACGCCGCTGCCGACCGGCTCGCCGCCGCGCGCGACGAGAAGGATGACAAGGAACTCCGCTGGCTGGAAGCCGCGGAAAAGGCCGAGGCGCTGGAAGCGGACCGGGGCTAGAGAGCCGCCCTCTCACCACCAGCCCTCACCACTTGATCGTGATGTCGATCTGGTCGGCCGCCACGCCGAAGCGCGCGGCGAGTCCCGCCTTTGCCTCGTCGATACTGATTCCGGGTCCATTCCCGGGGCCATTCCCGGCGCCATTCCCAGACTGGAACAGGGCCGCAAGCTCGTCCCGCGCCGGCGCGGCGTCGCCAAGGG
>JAKMFG010000328.1 GCA_022425565.1 Alphaproteobacteria bacterium | reverse complement strand
GTGCTGTTCCTGCGGCATGCGCTGGCGCCCGCGTTCGGTGATCCGCCGCAATTCGCCATTGACGACTGCGCCACACAACGCAACCTGAACGATGTCGGGCGCGCCCAGGCGCGCGCCATCGGTGCCTATATGGCGCGCCATGGCATCACCCCGGATACCATATTCAGCAGCCAGTGGTGTCGATGCAAGGACACCGCCACTGAAATGGCGATCGGCCCCTTTTCCACGCATCCCGGACTGAATTCCTTTTTTAACGGGCATGTCGACCGTGACCGGACCCTGGCGGCGCTGCGCGAACATATGGCGCGGATCGGCCCGGACAGGCTGGAATTGATGGTCACGCATCAGGTGGTGATCAGCGCCATCACCGGGATCTCGCCACGAAGCGGCGGCATGGTTGTCTATAACAGCCGCAGCGGCGAGGCCGTGTCCGTGCCGCTGTTGGTCAAATAGATCGCCAACACCACACAACCCATCTCCCCATAAGGTGCAAAAGCGAATTGACCGCATCAACGCCTCTGCTAGCGTGACGCGATGAGACAGGACGCGGCGGGGGAAGCTGGCGACATGACAAAAATCAGTGACAGCACCGGGACGGCGCCATCGCGCGGCGGTCGGCGCGGCCGGCGCAATCGCGCTGCTGACGACGCGCCGGTCCGGAAGGTTGATTATCGCCGGCTTCGCAATCCCTTTCCACAGATGAAGCGCTATTCCGACGATCAGATCGCTGCAATCCATGACGCCGCGCTGACAATGCTCGAACAATTGGGGATGAAAATCCTGCTTCCCGAGGCACGCCGGATATTCAGCAAGGGCGGGGCGCGGGTCGATGATGCCACGGAGATGGTCTGGATCGGGCGCGATATCGTAACGGCGGCACTGGACAGCGCGCCGCGATCGGTGCTGTGCCGCGCCGCCAGGCCGGATCGTGACGTGCTGCTGGAGCCCGGCATGCTGGTGTTTCAGCCGGGCGCAGGCGCGCCACATGCCACCGATCTCGAACGCGGACGCCGCCCGGGAACAGGGTCCGATTTCCGCGAGCTGATCAAACTGACACAGCATTTCGACGCCCTGCAGATGGTGCCGCCACTGGTCGAGCCGCAGGATGTGCCGATGAATCTGCGCCACTATTTCACCATGGAGGCGCAGCTGACCCTGTCGGACAAGCTTCCCTTCATTTTCAGCCGTGGCACGCCGCAGGTGATGGAAAGTTTTGAAATGCTGCGTGATTTCCGCGGCTGTGATGATGCCGGCTTTGAGGCTGAGAGCCATTGCTACACCATCATCAACACCAATTCGCCGCGCCAGATCGACATTCCGATGGCGCAGGGGCTGATCGATTTCGCCCGTTATGGCCAGGTGTCGATCGTCACACCCTTCACCCTGATGGGGGCGATGGCACCGATCACCGTCGAGGCGGCAATGACGCTCAGCCATGCCGAGGCGCTGGCAGCCATCACCCTGACGCAGCTGGTGAACCCGGGCGCGCCAGTCTGTTACGGCACCTTTACCTCGAATGTGGATATGAAATCAGGCTCGCCGGCCTTCGGAACACCGGAGCATTTCCGGGCCTCGCTTGTCGCCGGTCAGCTGGCGCGGCTTATCGACCTTCCATGGCGCTGCGCCAGCGGGTCGGCCGCCAACATCAATGACGTTCAGGCGGCCAACGAAACCCAATTTGCGCTGTGGGGATGCCTGATGGCGGGGTCGACCATTGTCATCCATGCCGCCGGCTGGCTCGAGGGCGGACTGACAGTGTCCTATGAAAAGCTGGTGACAGACATGGAAATTCTGCAGATGGTTGCCGAAATGTGCCATCAGACGACGCCGGACGGCCCCGATGTCAGCCTTGGGGCGCTGGCGGAAATCAACCCGGGCGGGCATTTCTTTGCTGCGGAACACACGATGAGCCGCTACCAGACGGAATTCTACGAACCGCTTGTCGCTGACTGGTCGAATTTCGGCAGCTGGACCGAGGGTGGCGGCAGAACAGCAAGCGAGCGTGCCACCGATATCTGGAAGACCATTCTGGCCAGCGAGCCTGATCTTGGCCACGACCCTGCACGGATCGAGGCGATGCGCAGCTTTGCCGAGGCAAGGACGGCGGCCGGCGGCGCCTTGCCGGAAAGCTGATCCGGGACCCGCAAACCGATTCCAAAAAAAACGGGCCGGCAGAGCCGACCCGTTCACAGGGGAGGAACCATGAAGGTACGGTTTCATCCTGACCTGACGTCATGTCATCAAAATGGTCTGAAAAAGGCCTTTTCAAGGCGTGCCTGATTTCCACTTGAAAGTGGAATTTCTCACCCCATGTCAATGATGTAACGCCGAAACGGGTTACAGAAAACCATCATGAAAACGCCGCCTTGCCATAACGGGAGGCGGCACCAGTCTCGCTTTGAAAAGGAGAAATGAGATGACCCTCTTTACCACGCCAATGGCACGCCAGTTTGTCGGCTTCGATACGCTGTTCGACGAGCTCAACCGCATGTCCGAGCGCAAGGAACCGAATTACCCGGCCTATAACATCGCGAAGGATGACGACGAGCATTATCGCATCGAGGTCGCGCTTGCCGGATTTTCCGCTGAGGAGATCAGCATCCAGACCGAAAAGGGCGTGCTGACCATCGAGGCCGCGAAGGGTGAGGACACCGGTACCTACATCCATCAGGGAATTGCCAAGCGCGCCTTTTCCAAAATGTTCCGTCTGGCGGAATATATGAAGGTTCGGGACGCGCAGTTCGTCGATGGCATTCTGACCATCTTCCTGCAGCGCGAGATTCCCGAGGCCGACAAGCCCAAGCAGATCAGCATCAACGGCAAGCCTGAAAAGCTGATCAAGGCGGCCTGACGGCACCCCTGAACACCTGAAACCACGCGGGCGGCGGTCTTGTGATCGCCGCCTTTTTTGTCTGACTGGAAGCAACTGCCGGACAAGTTGCGTGAAATCAGAAAAAATGGAGTCAGATTCCGGCTGGATCGGGTGGTAAAAATTTGGGTAGAAGCATTAACGATCACTAATAT
>JAKMFG010000326.1 GCA_022425565.1 Alphaproteobacteria bacterium | reverse complement strand
ATCCACAGCTGCATATTGGTGGTGTCGGTGGCATAGCGAATATTCAACGGATCGAACAACAGCAATCCGGCACAGTCATGCTTGCGGATCTGTTCCTGAAGCCTCGACAGCCTGTATTCGCGAAGCGCCGGCATGTCCGGCGCCTCGATCCCGGCTGCCTTCCATTCGGCAAAAGCAAGGTCGGTTGGACCGATCTCCACCCGGTCATTGTCGTCGGGTGTCAGGTCGGGTTTCAGGTGCGCGCGCCGGGTCGGGTCGATCCGGCGGTTCGAGCCAATGATTGTCTGGTCCATCACATGCCTCACAAGCTGGCGGTTTCCTGAAAACCGTGCTGCGTTTTTTCAAACGCCGCAAGAAAATTCGACCTGAAAACCGCCTGGAAAACCGCTTGGAAAACTACCTGGAAACCCTAATTGTTCACATTCACCAGAATGCGGCCGCGAACCTTGCCCTCGAGGATTTTCTTTCCATACTCCGGAACATCGGCAAGGCCGATTTCCTCGGCCATGCTGTCCAGCACATCACGCGGCATGCCGACATCAAGCGCAGCCCAGATTTTCTCGCGCTCGGTTACCGGAACCATGACCGAGTCAATGCCGAGAACAGCGACACCGCGAAGCAGGAACGGGATGATGCTTGCTTCCATCTTCCCACCGGCTGTGTTGCCGAGCGAGGCGATGCCGCAGCCGTAATTCATCTGCTTGATGGCACGGGCGAGAATCTGGCCGCCGACACAGTCGATACAGCCGCCCCAGACACCCGATTCCATCGGCTTGCCGGGATCATCGAGCATTTCCTCACGGCTGACGATGCGGCTGGCACCAAGGCCGGTCAGGTAATCGGCAATCTCGGCACGGCCGGTCATCGCCGCAACCTGATAGCCGCGTTTGGCCAGCAGAACAGTTGCCACCGAACCAACCCCGCCGCCGGCGCCAGTGACCAGCACCTCGCCACCATCGGGTGTCATGCCGTTCGCCTCGAGCCGCAGGATCGACTGCATGGCGGTGAATCCAGCAGTGCCAAGCATCTGTGAATGGCGTGTGCTCATCCCGTCGGGAAGTTTCACGATCCATTCGGCCTTGCCGTTCACCTGAGTGGCATAACCGCCCCAGCGGATCTCGCCGCTGCGAAAGCCGTTCATCGTCACCCGGTCGCCCTCGGCAATCCCGTCGGCACGGCTGGAAATAACCGTTCCCGCAAGATCAATGCCCGGAACATGCGGATAGGTGCGCACCAGCCGGCCAAGGCCGTTCAGGCACAGGCCATCCTTGTAGTTGATCGTCGAATATTCGACCGCAATATCGACTTCGCCATCATCGGGAAGTTGCGATGCTTCGATCTCACGGATGCTTGCGGATACGGAATCATCGTCTGCCTGGTCGACAATTAGCGCTTTAATCATGGTCGTTACCTTTGCTACTTATATCGCGGTGGCCCGGACATTTAGATGGTGACTTGCTGGCGGTCCAAACTGCCAGAACACGGAAAAAAGGGAAAGCCATGTTTCGTGAACTGACCCCTCTGGAAACCTATGAGGAACTCTCGCAGAAGGCCGACGCTGTCCTGATCGACTGCCGTGCGCCTGCTGAGTGGCATTTTACCGGAACGCCTGACCTTTCGCAGATTGGCAAAAAACCGTTTCTCGCCGCGATTTCCGATGAACCGGGGCGGCCCAACCCGGAATTCCTGGACCAGGTGAAGACGGTGGTTGATCCCGCCGCTCCGGTCTACATCATCTGCCGTGTCGGCGGCCGTTCGGCGAATGCCTGTCGCATGCTTGCCGCCGAGGGATATAATTCACTGGTCAATGTCATAGAAGGGTTCGAGGGCCGCGGCGACGAAAATGGCCATCGCAACAATGTCGAGGGATGGAAGTTCCACGGACTGCCCTGGACACAAATCTGAAGGGGATGGTCAGCGCCTCTCCTCTCAGCATTCCGAACCCTTGGCTGCCGGCCGGCTGCTGCCTATATGATTGCGATGAAATACGGTTTGTTAAAACGCCACCTCGGCGGATTCGTCGCGACAGCATTGTTCGTCGGCCTCGCCACCGGCCACGCCAGTGCGGACCAGCAAGACCCGGATCTGGACGGGCTGTTTTCCGAGCTTCAGCGGGTTACCAGCGATGCTGCCGCGAAAGATCTCGTTTCTGAAATCTGGCAGCGATGGACAGCGTTTGAGGATGACCCGCGCGCGACAAACCTAATGGCCATCGGCATTCGCCAGATGAATCTTGGCCAGCTCCGCAATGCAGAGCGTATTTTCACCGAAATCATCAGCAATCATCCAAAGCATGCCGAGGCCTGGAACAAGCGTGCCACCGTCAGGTTCATGCGCGGCGACGACAGGGGCTCGCGAAGCGACATTGCCCGTGTCATCGATCTTGAGCCACGTCATTTCGGAGCACTTAGCGGGCTTGGGATGATCAATATGCGGTCTGGTGATCTTCCGGCAGCGCTGCAGGCTTTCGAAGCAGCGGTGCGGGTGAACCCGCATATGGATCAGGCCGAGGCGATGATCCGCGAGCTGCGCGCCACACTGCGTGGCCGGGCGCTCTAGTCCACCCCCTTCGATTGACTTATTCCAGCCTGTCCGTAGAGTGTCTCGCACCAGCCGGAAGGTGGCTTCCGAACGATCTGAATTTGTCATGGGGTGACAGAGCGGTGACCCTGATTCTCGCAGCGCCAGACAGCGATATCCACAGATGTCCAGCATGTGGCGCCAATTGCGCCGTCGATCACGAAATGCTCGCTGCGGCGGCGAATGCCGGCCAGAAAGTCCAGATCGCCTGTCACAAATGTGACGAGATTTTCCAACCGGTCAACGACAATTCAGCCGGATCGGCAAAACCCAGCCGACCCAATCCGAACCGCCGTGTCGGCATATGCGCCGCATGTGATGACCGCTTTTCGGTGCCGCCCCTTGCTGCTGACGAATTCGTTCTTGTCGAATGCCCGCATTGCCGCCATCAGATGGCACCCGATGAAATCGGACGTGCCAATGCGCGCCATGATCTTTTTGACGGGATGAACGCTGCGTCCGGCGAACGGGTTGCCGGAAAGACCCGCGGACGAGGTTGGCTGCAAACCGCCATCGGGGTGATCGTCAGCGGGGCCATTCTGGCCGGCGCAGCCCTTGTGGTGATCGAGCGCGTCACACCGAACAGCAC
>JAKMFG010000186.1 GCA_022425565.1 Alphaproteobacteria bacterium | reverse complement strand
GCTGGTGCTGTGCTGAAATACCGGCATGGATCACCTGTTTCCAAAGCCGGAGCCGGGCTTGCGGTATTCATCACGCGGCGGGGCAAAGATATCAAGAACTCGGCAGCCATCCTCGCCAGCGCGCATTGTATGTGGCACGCCACCGGGCGTGCGCCAGAAATCACCTTTCGAGAACGCGATTTCCTCACCACCCTGAAACCGAATGCCAGAGCCTTCGAGGCACAGGCCCCATTGCTCTTCAGGGTGGTCATGCATGTTTCCCTCGGCGCCTGGCGCAACGGTGACGACGGAAATCATCGCCTGATCACCGGGGTAAATATGCGCCGTCAAACCGTCGGCAAGTTGCCGGACAATGGCGTCGCTGCTGTTATCGATATTATGAAACTCGGGATGTTTGGACATGAATGGTGTGTTCCGCTGGCGATGGGACATGACGGACGTGCCGACGGGCCTGACCGAGAATCAAGCCTATCTTATTGCTGCGGCCGCAGACAAGGTGATGCAGCGTCCGGGATCATCAGTACCAGGCATCCGGCATATCTGCCTTGCGCTTTGCCACAAATTCCTCAAGAGCTTCTTTCGTGGTCTCCTCGATTGGCGGCGCCTGATAGTCCTGCAGCATATTTTTCCAGCGGTTGAAGGCACGTTTTCGCATATCCTCGGCGCCTGCCTCCTCCCAGCTTTCCAGATTCTCGCTGTTGCTGAGTTTCGGCTCGTAGAATGCGGTCTGGTAATTGCGCATGGTGTGCGCGCTGCCGAGGAAATGACCACCCGGAGCAACCTCTGTGTAGGCGTCGCTAGCAAGTGCTTCACTCGACGTGTCTAGTCCGTTTGCGAGAATCTTCTGGTAGCTGCCAAGCCGATCGGCATCCATGACCAGCTTCTCGAACCCGGTGCAAAGGCCACCTTCCAGCCAACCGGCGGAATGCAGAACAAAATTCGCCCCTGCCAGCATGGTCGAATGCATCGAGTCAGCACTTTCATAGGCAGCCTGCGCATCTTCGATCTTCGAAGCCGTCAGTGACCCGCCGCATCGCAACGGCAGGCCGGCACGCCGTGCCAGCTGCCCGATGGCGTAATTGGAGATCACCGGTTCCGGCATGCCAAAGGTTGGCGCACCCGATTTCAGCGACATGGAAGACAGGAAATTGCCAAGCACAAAGGGCGCACCAGGACGAAGAAGCTGGATATAGGCACAGACCATCATTGCCTCGGCCATGGCCTGTGCCACCGAGGCAGCCGTCGACACAGGCCCCATGGCCCCCGACAGGATGAAGGGCACGACAACCATTCCCTGCCCACGCGATGAGTAGACCCGCGCCGCCTCGGTCACCACCTTGTCCACCAGCAATGGCGAGTTTGTGTTCACATTGCCCATGATGACGCAGTTCGCATCCATGACATCCTTGCCGAAGACAATCTCGGCCATGTCCACACTGTCCTGGGCCCGGCTCATTTCCGTGATGGCGCCGAGATGGGGTTTGTCGGACAGGGTCATATGCGCCAGCAGCATATCAAGGTGACGCTTGTTCACCGGCACATCGCATGGCTCGCAGGTGACAAACCCGCCATGATGCAGGGAAGGCAGCATATAGGTCAGACGGACAAGATCGTTGAATGACGCGATATCACCATAACGGCGGCCGCCCTCAAGATCGCGGATAAAGGGCGCTCCATAGATCGGTGCAAAGACCTGATTGCCTCCCCCGATTTCGACCGATCTTTCGGGATTGCGGGCGATCTGTGTGAACTTGTGCGGCGCCTTTGCACAAAGAGAGCGAATCCAGTCTGCCGGGGCGCGGATGATGTCACCATCCAGCTTAACCCCTTCAGCACGCCAGAGGTCCAGCGCGACAGGGTCATCCCGAAACGCAATCCCGACATCCTCGATCAGCCAGTCGACCTGGCGTTCCAGCGCCTCGATCTTTTCCTCATCCAGAACGTCGAAAAAGGGCAGCGAACGCTTGATGAAAGGCGAAGCAGGAGCAGCAACCTGTGCAGCGACGTCTGACCGGGATTTCCTAGAACGTCGTGCCATCATGGCTCTCCAGTTTGCGTGCCGGGCAGTGCTTGACCCGGTCTGTTTTCAGAAACCCTCTTGCTACCCTCACGCCACATTCCAAAAGAGTTTCACTTGCGAGGTAACGGTTACAGAAGCACGCCGGTTTGTCGGCCCGGCCTAGCCATCACGCCCGCTATATTTCAGGCTCGGCATGACCAGTCTTGATATGACGGTGCCAAGAAAAGACTTCGCCTCCATTCTAACCGGAATGAACAGGTCAGGCTGCAACTCCGCCACGAACACCCGCAAATCTTCCGGCTTTCGGTCTTTGTCGCGCCATCGGGACTCGCGCTGGTGTCCGCCGGTCGCTGTTCCGGTAAAACCGCAGACATACGCCTCGCCCTCATAGCTGAAGGGGCGATCCTTCTCCACCAATGCCGTGCCAAGGTCATGCAGTGTGATCTCTGACGTTCTCAACCCGTCATAGACGCGTTCCGTGCCACTGCATGTTCCAGTGCGTGACAGGTTCGCCAGCGCGTTGAGCATGGCGCTGAGCGGGTCGATGGCACCTTCGATATGCCGGTCCTCGAGCGGGAACACTTTTTCAAGGTCCAGTTCAGGCGTTCGGGTGGTTGAGATCGCCCCCGTGGTCCCGTCCCAGCTGGTCGTCGCCTCACGCGTGCGGCGCTTGGAAATGCCGGACAGATGCAGCGTCTCAGGTGCGTGACGTCCATTCTCGATTCTACCGGAAATCTCGACTTTGCCTCGGTATTTGCGAAAGGTTTCGGTCAAGCCGAGCGTCCGGCTTTTCGCCGCAAGTTCGAAGCTGGTCTCACCAAACGACCAGCTTGCCGTAGCCGAGGCAATGTCGGCGTTGCTCCATGACACGCGGTATTCAAGCTGAAGGTCGAATTCGGTACTGTCCGCCAAAGCGGCCGAACCGAAGCCCACACACCAGGCAAGCACAGCAAGAAACCTGACAGGATAACGCATGGTGATGCTCACCGCAGCCCCCTGACCGCCTTCAGGTGCGCGGTGATCAGGGCGTTCCGTTCCTCGCTGAGTTCCTCGACGCTCTTTCCATTCGCCTCGTCAGCAAGGCCCCTTTCAAGAATCTCGCCGATCCCGGCGTCGAGCTGCATTGTGCCCAGATCGTCCCACCAGCGGTGGAAGCTGTCGGCATACCGCTCGCAGAAGGACTTCATGCCCCCCTCGCCTGCCCCGAGGTTAAACAGCATATGCGGCCCCATCGCGCCCCAGCGCAGTCC
>JAKMFG010000159.1 GCA_022425565.1 Alphaproteobacteria bacterium | reverse complement strand
GGTACCCGTCGTGCGAGCCCGGTTTTTTAATGCCGGTTCCGGCCGGCGTTATGTGTGGGGGGAAGCATGTGGCGCAAGCCGCTGCTCCGGGCCCCGGCGGGTACCACCCTTTTTGCCTGACTGGCCTTTTGACTGATTGGCCTTTTGCCTGACTGACTTTCTGACTGACTGGCTTTCTGACTGACCGGCTTTATGCTGGCGGCTTGGCGTCGTACTCGATCTCAGTGCGATAGACCGGATCCTGTGTCCATCGCCAGTATGTTTCGTGCATTGCCGTTGTGACCGGCCCGATCCCGCCATTGCTGAAAATCCGGTCATCGACACGGGTCAGGGGCATGACACCGCCGCCGGATGTCGAAAGGAAGACCTCGTCCGCCTCCATGAATTCGGCGAGTGGAAGTGGCCTGATTTCCACATCCATCCCGTGCGACCGTGCCATCTCGATGACAGTGCGCCTGCTGATGCCCTCAAGCGCGCCGGCATCCGGCGTGATCAGCCTGTTGCCGCTGAAGGCAAAGACATTGAATCCGGGCCCTTCGGTGACGTTGCCGTCGGCATCGAGAAGGATTACCGTCTCGTAGCCATTGTCCTTGGCTTCGAACAGTCCGGCGGTAAAATCGCCCCAGTGATAGTTCTTTACGCGTGGGTCCACGCTGGTCTCGGGAATGCGTGTCACCGACTTGGCGATCCAGGCTGTGCGCGCCTGCGGGGGCATTTCGGGGCGCATCAGATAGATATAGGGAACGCACCAGCAGTAGAAATGATTGCCGCATTCCCTCGGGTCGCGCGTGCCCGGGATCAGCGGCACGCCGCGCGAGGCGACCATTGCCACATAGGAATCACGCAGTCCCGATGCCGCCACCATCTGGTGAAGGGCGGCACTGATCGCGGCCTCGTCCATTCCGATATCGAGGCGCAGGCTGGCCCGTGACGCACGAAACCGTTCCATATAGTCGCGAAGGCGGAAGAAGGCACCATCTCTTACCGGCACAACATCATAGGTGATGTCGCTGTGAAGGATGCCCCAGTCATTTACCGGAAGGCGTGCCTCGGCAATCGGCATGATCTTGCCATTCATCCAGGCGGCACCCTTTGCCAGCGGGGTCGCGTCACTCATTTTCGACCTCCGCCATCCTCGCGCATTGCCGCCTGTTCTGACGGAGTCGGCGTGTGATTGAACAGATGGGCGTTTCTGCAGACGTCGATGCCACCAAGCGCCTCGATCCGCGCGGCCTGGTCCGCAAAACATTGCCGGTTCACGTCATCAGCGTCGCAAATGGCCGCCAGGCGGGCCGCTCCCTCGGCCCGCGCCGCGGCAGCACGCGGTGAGACGTCGGTGCCGAGGTCGTGGTCCTCCAACGGGTCATCGGCAAGGTTGAACAGCTGGGGCTGCATGCCGGGGTAGCACACATATTTCCAGTCGCCCCAGCGCACCATGAAAGCGCCAGTCGTCGATCCGCCATCATGATATTCGCACAGCACGGTTCGGTCATCGTCATCGGGTTCCTGCGCAAGTTGCCGGAGCGACAGGCCCGGCGCGCTGTCGTCCGACGTGCCCAGCATGACGTCCAGCGCCGTTGCGGCAACATCGACAATCGAGGCGGCGGTGTTGCGCACCGTGCCTTCTGGCACGTCTGGGCCGGCCAGGATCATGGGAATGCCGGCGGATGCTTCATACATCACCTGTTTGGTCCATAGGCCCTTGTCGCCAAGCAACTCGCCATGGTCCGACAGATAGACGACCAGGGTATCTTCCGCCTGGCCGCTCTCCTCTAGAGTTGTGAGTATCCGCCCGACACAATCATCGAGGAAGCTTGTCAGCCCGAAATAACCCGCCATGGCAGCGCGTCTTGTTTCAGCTGTGAAATGCCGTTCATAGTCGAAAAAGCGCGCCAGATTGCGTATCTCCGGATGATCGGGGAGGGCCTTTGGTTCAAGGTCGAAATCGGCGTCGGCATAAAGGTCATAGAATTCCTGCGGCGCCCTCAGGGGAAAATGCGGGCTGACAAGCGATACAAAGGCCGCCCAAGGCCGTTCGGCATTCTGCCGCGCGGCAATCCAGTCGGTGGCGGCGGTAGAGATGGCAAGATCATAGTCGGTATAGCTGCTGCTTCCGGCGCCGCTGTCGGCGGCAAGTTCGGCTGCCACGTCATAAGCCGGCGGGTCTTCGCGGAGCAAGCCCGCCATCCAGCCAACGCCGCCAACGACATGCATCGGCAGGATTTCCTCGTTGAATCCGTTGTCATCCTCGCCACTTCGGAAATGCAGCTTGCCGATCGACACCATCTCGTGCCCGGCATCGCGCACCCGGTGCATCCATGTGGGGGCGGACCCGTCATAGGGGGTGGCGCTATCCCAGAAGCCGGTGCGGTGGACATGATCACCGCAGGCCAGGGATGCGCGTGTCGGAACACACATCGGAGACGAGGTATAGGCGTTGGAGAAGCGGGTGCCGCGTGCGGCAAGCCTGTCGAGATGCGGGGTTTGAACCAGCGGGTGGCCAGCGCATCCCATCGAGTCCTTCCGGTGCTCGTCGGAAATGATCACCAGAAGGTTGTGTGGGCGGTGCGCTGCGCGTTCCATGCCTATTTTTGCGGGTAAAGCTCGTCGAGCCTGTCGCCGTAGATATCGCGGACGATATGGCGTCTGACCTTGAGCGTTGCCGTCATCTGCCCGTTATCAATGGTGAAGGGCTCGTCCGCGATCAGGAACCGGCGAACGCGCTCCAGCTGTGACAGTCGGCTGTTCGCACGGTCCACGGCCTCGCCGACCATTGTGTAGAGCGCGTCCGGCGATGTTGCGATATTGCGAAGCTCGTCCGACGGCACGATCACCGCTGAAAGCCAGGGCCTCTTATCACCATCCACCATGACCTGTTCGATCTCCGGTTCGATGGTCAGCAGTGCCTCGACCCGGCCAGGGGCGATGTTCTCGCCGCCGGAATTGACGATGATGTCCTTCTTCCGGCCGGTGATAGAGATATAGCCTTCATCATCGATGGCGGCGATATCGCCTGTATAGAGCCAGCCGTTCCGGATTGTGGCGGCTGTCGCGGCGTCGTCACGCCAGTAGCCCTTCATCAGAAGGTCGCCGCGCACAAGCAACTCGCCATCGTCGGCGATGCGGACATCGATGCCTGCGACAGGTGGGCCGACGCTCTCGATCTTGATCCGCTTCGGGCGGTTCGCCGAAATAAGTGGCGAGGCTTCGGTCTGGCCGTATCCCTGAAGGATATTGATGCCAAGCGCCATGAAGAAATTGCCAATTTCCGGGTTCAGGGCAGCGCCGCCGGAGATGAAATATTGCAGCCGTCCACCAAGGCGGGAGCGGACCTTCGTCCTGACCAGCCTGTCCACGATCATGTTCAGGACAAATTCATGGGGCAGGAGCCGCCGGCCCTGATAGCGCTTTGTGCCGAGCCTGACAGCCGCCATGAACAGTTTTTCCGACATGCCGCCCTTGGCCCGGACACCACGCATGATGCGGTCGTGAAGAACTTCATAAAGACGCGGCACGGCGGTCATCAGGGTCGGTGACACCTCGACCAGATTGTTGGCGATCTGATCGGTGCTCTCGCAGTACCAGACCTCGGCAAGGATCTGGAAGGGAAGGTGCATTCCGGCTGTATGTTCATAGGAATGCGACAATGGCAGCAGCGACAGGAAACGCTGGTTCTCGACAACGTCGCCTTCACGCAGGAGTTCGATCGCCGCGGTGATATTCGCCTGAACCGACCTATGTGTCAGCATCACGCCCTTGGGCCGTCCGCCGGTTCCGGATGTATAGATGAAACAGCAGACATCGTCGGGCTGTTGCGCTGCGATGCGGTCGTTGAGGTCGTTGAGCGGCGGGGCATCATCTATGACGCTATGCCAGTGAAGCAGCTGCTGGCGCATGC
>JAKMFG010000157.1 GCA_022425565.1 Alphaproteobacteria bacterium | reverse complement strand
GTCTCGACTGGGTCGGGATCGATGTCTCGACAAGCTATCTCGACATGGCGGCCACACGCATCGCCGCCGCACGCAGGGGCGGGGCGGAGTGATCCACAAAATAGAAAAACCCCCGCCGGAGATGGCGGGGGCTTGATGTTCAGCTGGGCACAAGAGTCCCGAAAATCCGTCCCAGAAGTCCGTTCCGGAAACAGGTCCTAGAAATGCGCCGACTGGGTCGTGCCTGGCTTGGCCAGCGGCGGGGCAAACTTGGTCAGGTCGATCCCCTCGACGGCGGACTTGTATTCATCCAGCGTCGGTGTCCGGCCGAGGATGGCGGACAGCACCACCACTGGCGTCGAGGCCAGCAGCGATTCACCCGCCTTGTCGTCGGCATCCTCGACGACGCGCCCCTTGAACAGGCGGGTCGAGGTGGCCAGAACGGTGTCGCCCTTGGCCGCCTTTTCCTGGTTGCCCATGCACAGGTTGCACCCCGGACGCTCGAGATAGAGGATGTTCTCATAGGCGGTCCGCGCCTCGGTCTTCGGCTTGGAATCGTCGAACTCGAACCCTGAATATTTCTGCAGGATGTCCCAGTCGCCCTCGGCCTTCAGCTCGTCGATGATGTTGTAGGTCGGCGCGGCAACCACGAGCGGCGCGCTGAAATCGACGCTTCCCTTCGACTTTTCGATGTTGCGGAGCATCTGCGCGACGATCTTCACATCCCCCTTGTGCACCATGCAGGACCCGACAAAGCCGAGATCGACTTTCTTCTCTGCCGCATAGAACGAAATCGGGCGGATTGTGTCGTGGGTGTAGCGCTTGGAGATATCGGCGTTGTTCACGTCCGGGTCGGCGATCATCGGCTCGTCGATCAGGTCGAGATCAATCACCACCTCGGCGGCGTATCTGGCATTGGCGTCCGGTGCCAGCGCCGGCTTCTCGCCGGACCTGATCTGGGCAATCCGTTTATCGGCAATGCCGATCAGCCGGTGCAGCATGAGATCGTCATTCTCCATGCCCTTGTCGATCATGATCTGGATGCGGTGCTTCGCGATCTCGAGAGATTCGATCAGCGTGGCATCCTCGGAGATGCAGATCGACGCCTTTGCCTTCATCTCGGCCGTCCAGTCGGTGAAGGTGAAGGCCTGGTCGGCGAGCAGCGTGCCGATATGCACCTCGATGACGCGGCCCTGGAAGACGTTGTCGCCGAACTGTTTCAGCATCTGCGACTGGGTGGCGTGGACGACATCACGGAAATCCATATGCTCGGCCATGCTGCCGGTGAAGGTGACCTTCACCGAATCCGGCACCGGCATGGACGCCTCGCCAGTGGCCAGCGCCAGCGCGACGGTGCCTGAATCCGCACCGAAAGCCACGCCCTTGGACATGCGTGTATGGGAATCGCCGCCAATGATGATCGCCCAGTCATCGACGGTAATATCGTTCAGCACCTTGTGGATGACGTCGGTCATCGGGTGGTACTGGTCCTTTGGATCGCGACCGGTGATCAGGCCGAAATCATGCATGAATTTCATCAGCTTCGGCGTGTTCTCGGCGGCCTTGAAGTCCCAGACCGACGCCGTGTGGCATCCCGACTGGTAGGCACCGTCGACCTTCGGCGAGATCACGGTGGCGGCCATCGCTTCCAGCTCCTGCGCCGTCATCGGGCCGGTGGTGTCCTGCGAGCCGACGATATTGACCCGCACGCGCGCGTCCGATCCGGCATGCAGTGTGGTGCCCGGCGCGACGCCGACAGCATTGGTGTTGAAGATTTTCTCAACGGCGGTCAGGCCCTGCCCCTCGACCGAAACCTCCTTCGAAGGTGCGAAAGCGGATTTCAGCGGAATGCCCAGCGTCTCGCAGGCAAAGGTCTGCAGCATCTTGCCAAAGACAATGCCGTAGGACCCGCCAGCGCGGATGAACTCCATCTTCTGCGGGGTGAAAGAGGACGCGACATCGACAAGCTCGTCGCCACCATCTTCGGTGAGCAGCTTCTTGTCGCTTGTGTTGATGGTCAGGACGGTACCGGTCTCGACAGAATATTTCTGCTCAAGGATCGGGTTTTCGTCATTGTTCAGGATCGGATTACCGTCTGCATCCAGTTTCTTGACCCAGTTCTGCAGGTCGATGCCGATGCCGCCGGTGACACCGACAGTTGTCTGGAAAATCGGCGAGATGCCGTTGGTGCCTGCCACGATCGGCGCGATGTTGATGAAGGGCACATATTTGCTGGCCTGTTTGCCGGTCCAGAGCGCCACATTGTTGATGCCGGACATGCGCGACGAGCCGACACCCATGGTGCCCTTCTCGGCGATCAGCATTACCTGCTTGCCCGGATGCTGCAGCTTCAGCGCCTCGATTTCCTGCTGCGCCCGCTCGGAGATCAGGCATTTGCCGTGAAGCTCACGGTCGGAACGCGAATGCGCCTGGTTGCCCGGCGACAGCAGGTCGGTGGAAATATCACCCTCGGCGGCGATGTAGGTAACGACCTTGATCTCTTCGTCGACCGCGGGAAGACGGGTGAAGAACTCGGCGTCTGAGTAGCTTTCCAGCACGGCGCGGGCAACGGGGTTGCCAGCCTCCAGCGCCGCCTTCAGCCGGTCCTTGTCGGCTTCGTAAAGGAAGACCTGTGTCTTCAGCACCTCGGCGGCCTCGGCAGCAGTGGCGGCATCATCGCCAAGCGCAAGGTCGAGAAGCGCGCTGATCGACGGCCCGCCTTTCATGTGCGAGAGCAGCTCGAAGGCGAAGCTGCGGGAAATTTCCGAAACCTCGGCCTGACCGAGGATGATCTCTTTCAGGAAGGCAGCCTTCTCGCCAGCGGCGCTGGTGGTGCCGGGAAGCGTGTTGTAGATGAAGAAATCGAGCGATGCGGCGCGATGCGCGTGGCCGGCATCCTTGATCTGCGCGACAAGTTCTTTTACCAGCCCACCATCATCGATCGGCTTTGGCTTCAGCCCCTGTTCCTTGCGGTTTTCGATCTGTTCCAGATAAGCGTCATACAATGACATTTCGTCCCCCACGAAAAAATCTCTGCGGCGCGGCGCTGCTGAACCGGAAGGATGCGCGGCCCCGGAACAAGATGAAGCCGGGTGGCCTGCAGCATCGTTATTGGCCTGCCAACAACCTCGCCGTTACGGCAGGCGCGGCAGCCAGGACGGCCAGTGCCTGCACGGAGTTATGGAATTTGTCACCCGATCATCGGGCGGGCCAGCCTGAGGAGCGCCTCATGACGGTCACCCTGTATATAGCTGCCAGACGCCGGTTTTTCCAGTTTGAAATACCAGTTGGAAATTGGACTGTGACAAAAGCACAACCGCTAATTCTGGACCCCTGCAGCCGCAGCCTGTAAACACAGAGGCATGAGTGCCACCCAGCCTGACAATGTTCAAACTTCACCGGCCCGCAATTCACCGGTCCGTAAATCACCAGCTCGTGATGCCGACGCGCCACCTGCCGGGCTGC
>JAKMFG010000130.1 GCA_022425565.1 Alphaproteobacteria bacterium | reverse complement strand
ATGCTGCGCCGGACCGCGTCGCGCAGCTTCGCGCCGCGCTTGCAGACGGAATGGTGCAGTATCTGGAGCGGCTCGAACTGTCGTCGGCGCATGTTAATTTCTTGCCTGAGAGCGATACCGCCCCATTGGCCGACCTTGGCTGGATGATCCGTTCGTCGATCCAGTTCCACTGGCAGAATGACGGCTATGCCGATTTCGACGGGTTCCTTGCCGCGCTGTCGTCGCGCAAGCGCAAGAACATCCGCAAGGAACGCCGTACCGTCGAGGAATCCGGTGTCCGCCTGCTGCGGCTGACCGGCAAAGACATCACAGCCGAACATATCGACCATTTCTACCGCTTCTACCTGTCGACCATCGACCGCAAATGGGGCGGCGCCTATCTGACCGAAGGCGTGTTCTACGAGCTCCACAAGACCATGGCCGACCGCATACTTCTGGTCCTGGCCGAGCTGGAGGGCCGGATCATCGGCGGGGCGCTGAATTTCATCGGTGAAGACACGCTGTTCGGCCGCAACTGGGGCGCCGACATCGATATTCCCTGCCTGCATTTCGAGGCCTGCTACTATCAGGCTATCGAGTTTGCCATCGAACGCGGGCTGAAAACGGTTGAGGCCGGCGCACAGGGATTCCACAAGGTGCAACGCGGCTATCTGCCGGTGACGACCTACTCGGCGCACTGGATCGCGAATGACGGGTTCCGCGCGGCGGTGGCGCGCTATCTCGAAGGCGAACGCCGCGGCATCACCGACGAGGTCAACGCCATCGAGATGCAGGCCAACCCGTTCCGAAAGGTGTGAGCCCTACTGCTCTTCCGGGGCCGGCAGGGCTGTCCGCTTTCCGGGAAGCGCGCGCTGCGGTGTCGGCTTGCCGGTGACGGTAATCTTGCCGTCCTTGGCATCGACAAGCGCCAGTCCGCCACCCGCCAGATCACCGAACAACAGCATGTCCGCCAGTGGCTTCTTGATATGCTCCTGCACCACACGGGCCAACGGGCGCGCACCGTAATTGCGGTCATAGCCACGCTCGGCCAGCCAGTCACGGGCCGCATCGGTGAGCTCGATCTCGACATTGCGCTCGGCGAGCTGGGCATCAAGCTGCATGATGAACTTGTCGACCACCAGACGGATCACCTCGGTGCCGAGCGGCGCGAACGGGATCACCGCATCCAGACGGTTGCGGAATTCCGGCGTGAACATCTTTTCGATGGCTTCGGCATCGGCGCCCTCGCGGTTGTCACGATTGAAGCCGATGGCCTTTTTCGACAGCTCCTGTGCGCCGGCGTTGGTCGTCATGATCAGGATGACATTCCGGAAATCGACGACCTTGCCGTTATTGTCGGTCAGCTTGCCGTGGTCCATCACCTGAAGAAGGATGTTGAACAGGTCGGGATGCGCCTTCTCGATTTCGTCGAGCAGGAGAACCGCATGCGGTGTCTGGTCGACGGCGTCGGTCAGCAGGCCACCCTGGTCGAACCCGACATAGCCCGGAGGCGCACCGATCAGCCGCGAGACGGTATGGCGCTCCATATATTCGGACATGTCAAAGCGCATCAGCTTGATGCCGAGCGCCTCGGCAAGCTGGCGGGCCGCCTCGGTCTTGCCGACACCAGTGGGGCCGGAGAACAGATAGTTGCCGACCGGCTTTTCCGGCTCGCGAAGGCCGGCGCGTGACAGCTTGATGGAAGAGGCCAGCGCGGTGATCGCCGGGTCCTGTCCGAAGACGAGGCGCTTGAGGTCATCCTCGAGCGAGGCCAGCGCTACCTTATCGTCGCGGCTGACATGCTTGGGCGGGATTCGTGCCATCGTCGCAATGGTGGCCTCGACCTCTTTCTGGCCAACGGTCGCCTTGCGCCGGGACGGCGGCAGCAGGTTCTGCGCCGCAGCCGCCTCATCGATCACATCGATGGCCTTGTCGGGCAGCTTGCGATCGTTGATATAGCGCGCCGACAGATCCACGGCCGTTTTCAGTGCGGCATTGGTAAAGCGGATCTTGTGATGCTCCTCATAGCGGCTTTTCAGGCCGGCGAGGATCTTGATGGTGTCGGCCACCGTCGGCTCATTCACGTCGATCTTCTGGAACCGGCGGACAAGCGCGCGGTCCTTTTCAAAATAGCCGCGATATTCCTTGTATGTGGTCGATCCCATGCAGCGAAGCGTGCCTTCCTGCAAGGCAGGCTTCAGCAGGTTCGAGGCATCCATGGCTCCACCGGAGGTCGCACCGGCACCGATTACGGTATGGATCTCGTCAATGAAGAGGATGGCGCTGTCGTCATCCTGAACCGCCTTGACGACACCCTTGAGGCGTTCTTCGAAATCACCGCGATAGCGGGTACCCGCAAGAAGCTGGCCCATATCGAGGGCGTAAATCACCGCGCCGGAAAGAACATCCGGCACTTCACCATTATGGATACGAAGGGCGAGACCCTCGGCAATCGCCGTCTTGCCGACGCCCGGATCACCGACGTAAAGCGGATTGTTCTTGGTCCGGCGGCACAGCACCTGAATGGTGCGGTCGACCTCGCGGTCGCGGCCGATCAGCGGGTCAATGCGGCCGGCTGCGGCCTTCGCCACCAGATCGACAGCATACAGGCTAAGCGGATCCTGGCCCTCGGCCTCGGCGGAATCGGCTTCGGAATTTTCCTCTGCGCCGCGCCCGACACTGCCCTCTGCGCCGTGACTGATGTAGGTCACCGCATCAAGACGGGTCATGTTCATCGATTTCAGGAACCAGACGGCATGGCTCTCGCGCTCGGAGAAAATAGCCACCAGCACATTGGCGCCGGATGCCACCTCGCGCCCTGACGACTGGGTGTGAATGATGGCGCGTTGGATCACCCGCTGGAAGCTGGCGGTCGGCTGCACATCAACACCACTGGTCGGACTGACGATCGATGCGAGTTCGTTTTCGATATAGTCGCTGACACGGGCGCGAAGTTCATCGATATCAACCTTGCATGCCGACAGCACTTCGATGGCGTCGCTGTCCTCGGTCAGCGCCAGAAGCAGATGCTCAAGCGTCGCGAATTCATGATTGTGCGACGAAGCCGCACTCATCGCCCGGCGCAGGGTTTCCTCAAGCTCGCGTGACAGCATTTACCTATTCCTTCTCAATCTGAAGCTGCAGGGGGTGTTCATTCTGCCTTGCGTGATCCATTACCTGTGTGGCCTTTGCCTCGGCGACCTCAAAACTGTAGACGCCACAGATGCCGACGCCACGCTGGTGCACATTCAGCATGATGGCTGTCGCCTGCCCATTGGACATGCTGAAGAACCGCTGCAACACATACACAACGAACTCCATCGGCGTGTAATCATCATTCAGCATGATGACCTTGTACATCGACGGCTTCTTCGTACGCGGCCTCGTTTCGAGGATTACCTGCGACTGGCCCTTGTCGTTATCTGTATTCTTGTCAGTCATAAAAGATCCCGGGCGGAACTAAGCTGGTCTTGCTTGGTATTGTTCTAGAAATAACGGGTTGAATCAACATGCGTCCGACCCGTTACTAGCGCATTACACCATTGAATATTGGCCATATGATGACGTCGTGAAAGGGTTGCACCTGCAAAAAATCAGTCTCTGCGGCAAAAAGGTGCAGAGTGCTGCAAAAAGCTCCCTCTCACTGTTGAAGAAAGCTGCAATCAAACTATGATGAATCGCTCAGCGAAGGGTGGCTTTTAAGACTGGAACATCGTCCATGAAACTTTGCTACATCACCGGAAGGATCGGGACAGAGTGATGCACATCACACGCCTCTGTTTCTGGTCTGGTGACACCGCCTTTCGCTTGCGTAGCCTGCTTGTCGGCGGCCTGTGTTTTCTGGCTATTGCCGCCACGTCTCTGGAATCTGCCCGGGCGGCGAAATATGCCGCCATCGTGATTGAGGAGACAAGCGGCAAGGTGCTTTTCGCGCGCAATGCCGACAAGGCGAGATACCCGGCCTCGCTGACCAAGATCATGACACTCTATCTGCTGTTCGAAGAACTCGAGTCAGGCCGCATGACAATGCGCACGAAACTTCCCGTTTCACGCGTCGCTGCCAGCCGGTCACCATCAAAGCTCTATCTGAAACCCGGCCAGAGCATCACCGTAAAGGACGCCATCTACGCGCTGATCACAAAGTCGGCCAATGACGTGGCAACCGTCATCGGCGAGGCGCTGTCCGGCACCGAACGTGAATTCGGCAAGCGCATGACCCGCAAGGCGCGGGCGCTCGGCATGTCCGCGACCACCTTTCGCAACGCATCGGGCCTGCCGCACAGCAAGCAGCGCACGACAGCCCGCGACATGGCGCGCCTCGGCATCGCCGTGCGTCGGGACTTTCCGCAATATTTCGGGTTTTTCTCGACCAAATCCTTTCGCTGGCGTGGCAAGCGGTTCGGCAATCACAACAAGCTGCTGTCAAACTACACCGGCACGGACGGCATCAAGACAGGCTATATCGATGCCTCCGGATTCAACCTTTTGGCAACGGTCGAACGCAACGGCGTTCGCCTGATCGGTGTGGTGTTTGGCGGCAGAACCGGCAAGACACGCGATGCCCATATGGTGAAAATTCTCGACAAGTCGTTCAAGCGGGTGAAACCTGGCGATATCCGCACGCAACTTGCCGCGGCCAGCAACAACGCCGTCAGGGCACTTCCAAAGACCCTGCCGCAGTCGCTTCCCGTACCGCCACCTGCCCCTGACACATTGCCTGTGGCCCCGCCGCCAAGACGGGCCAACACCCGAAGCATCGATCTCGCACTGGCCGGAGAGTCGGGCTATCTCGACGGCAAGCCGCCGACACCGAATCTCAGAAAGATTGCCGGCCCCAGCAAATGGAGCGTTCAGGTCGGCAGCTTTGCAAAGCGCGCCAACGCCCACAAGGCCGCGGCGCAGGCAAGGCGTGCCGCCGTTCAGGTTCTGGGCTCGACCCCGGCGCGCCTGACGATGGTGACGCGCGGCAACATCCCGCTGTGGCGAGTACGGTTCCACAATCTCGACGAGACCGCGGCGCGGTCGGCCTGCGCCGTGCTTTTTGCCAAGGGGCGGCCCTGTGTCGCCATTGAGGAGTCAGCGCGGCGCGCCGGTTAGACCGGCAGGTTCGGGTCTCTCAGCCGTTGTCCAGATCGGCGATGTCGCCACCGACAGGACCCCAGCCGGGGTGTGATCTGCGAAATATCTGACCGGCAACGCTCAGCATCTCGCTTGAATCAAACGCACCCGGGGCGATGCTGATCAGGGGCCGGTTATCCATGCGATAGAACATCTGTGATCCGCAGTCGCTACAGAAACCCCGCTCGGCCCAGTCC
>JAKMFG010000116.1 GCA_022425565.1 Alphaproteobacteria bacterium | reverse complement strand
GTAACAAGCCTGTGCTCGCGGCCGGCCAGCCTTGCCAGCTGATCAGCCGCCTCATCACGGCTTGCCGGCTTGCCAAGCATAACGCCATCCAGTTCCAATATCTGATCGGCAGCCAGCAGCAACTGTCCGGGGACAAGCTCATGTGACTGATAGATGGCGTGACCTTTCATTTCGGCGAGGATCACGGCTGTCTCGCCGGCCGGCACATTCTCGGCGGCGGCGGCGGTGCGGATGCTGTCCTCGTCAACGCTGGCCGGAAGGCAGATGACATCAAATCCTGCCCGCTCAAGGAGGGTGCGCCGGGTCGCGCTTGCCGAAGCAAGGACGAGCGGGCCAGACGGCAAGGTTGCAAACGGGATCGCAACGCTCACTGCTGTGACTCCTGAGAACTTGTGTAGAACTGGATCACCGCGGCGGCAGTCTCTTCAATTGACCGACGGGTGACATCGATCACCGGCCATCCGTTGCGTGCAAACAGGCGGCGGGCGTCACGCACCTCGTCGGTGATCATGTCGATATCCGAATAGCTTGTGTTTTTCTCATCCGACTGCGCGATCTGACGTGTTTTCCGGACCACGCTGAGACGTTTGGGATCATTTGTCAGCCCGACAATCAGGAGCTTCAGCCCGTCGACATACTGCATTGGAAAGGGCACACCGGGGACAAGCGCATAATTGGCGACTTTGTAACCGCGGTGAGCGAGATACATGGATGTCGGTGTTTTCGATGTGCGCGATACTCCGACGAGCAGAATATCGGCATCATGAAGTTCAGCCATATTGAGGCCGTCATCATGGCGAACAGCGAAATCAACAGCGGCCATTCTCTCGAAATAGGCTGAATCGAGCTTTCTCTGACCACCGGGACGGTTTCGCGAAGGCTGTCCGAGAAGCGAGCCCAACAGATCAACTACGGGATCAAGAACCGACACATGTGGGATGTGACGCTCGGTACAGCGCTTCTCAAATTCGGCGCGCAGATCGGCGTCGACCACACTCATCAGAAGAACACCCGGATTGCGCTCGACGCCCGCAAATACCGCTTCGACATGGTTCAGGCTTCGAACCAGTGTCCAGACATGTTCCGTGGTCCGGACATTTGGAAACTGTGCAACACAGGCTCGCGCGATCTGATGTACAGTCTCGCCTGTCGAATCAGACACGAGATGGATATGTAGCTGTGCGTCCGTCATCGGGTAAAATTAGGGGTTTGGATATTTCATGTCACGGTTTTTTAGAACCTGTTTTCGACAAGACAAAGGTGTGGCTTTCCTGTGTATTCGAAATCGGGAACTGGGGATGTTTTTGGTGCTTGTCTCGCCAGCGGCACCTTATGCTCACTGAGATGGTGAATAATCCTCATGTGGATAATCTGCAAGACAACGGGTTGCGAATAGCGGGAAACCCGTTACAGCTTGCTTCCTGCGTCGGAAAAGCCAGTTGAGATTGGACCAGGTTTTGTGGATAAACTGTGGACAATCCTGCGAAAGCTGTTTTCCACCAGACCTACTTCATCTTCAATCCTCTTATAAATAATCTATTATTATTAAAGGGACGAAACACCGGATCATGACCAGCCTTTTCCTCAAGACATTGTCAGGCCAGCAATCCAAAGAGCGCCCTCTGTGGCTCATGCGACAGGCTGGCAGATATCTTGCGGAATACAGAGCGGTTCGCGCATCAGAACCAGATTTCATTTCTTTCTGCCTGAACCCCGAAAAGGCTGTCGAAGTCACACTGCAACCAATTGACCGCTTTGGATTTGATGCTGCGATTATTTTTTCAGACATCCTGATGGTGCCATGGGCTCTTGGCCGCAATGTAAAATTTATCACTGGCGAAGGCCCGAAACTGGACCAGATGGAAACGGGTGACGAGATCACAGAAGTCATGATTGCCGAAATGGCACTAAAGCTGGCACCCGTGGCGACGGCGATCACGAACTGCCGAGCAGCCCTTGCACCCAACAAGGCATTGATTGGATTCGCTGGAGCTCCCTGGACCATCATTACATATTTGCTGGAAGGGGGATCATCCCGGGACTTTGCCGTGGCACGGCAGTGGATGTGGGAGAACGACGTTCGATTTGACCGGCTTCTTGACCTGATCAGCCATGCGACGGCCGATTTTTTAACGCTTCAGGCCGAAGCCGGAGCGGATGCGCTGATGCTGTTTGACAGCTGGGCAAGCGCGGTGCCGGCCCACCTGCGTAAAAAAGTCGTGATTGACCCAGTCAACCAGATCGTTGGCATTTTAAGAAAACGCGGAATTCACACACCTTTGATCGGATTTCCAAAAGGTATCGGTGAGGGCCTGGTCGAATATTGCAACGAGACGGATCTTCAGGCTGTCGGAATTGATCATGGTGTTGATATGCGCTGGGCAGCGGCGACATTGCCATTACATCTGACACTCCAAGGCAATCTTGACCCGTTAAGCCTAATCTCTGGCGGTGATGCGATGACACGGGCGATTGATGAAATACTTGATGCCATGGATGGCCGTCCACATATCTTCAACCTTGGACATGGGATCACACCACAAACCCCGATCGATCATGTCCATGATCTCCTGACACGGGTAAGAGGCAAAGTTTCATGAGCTATGACGTCATAAAGGCGCTGCACCTTATTTCCGTGATGTCCTGGATGGCCGGGCTTCTCTATCTGCCGCGGCTGTTTGTCTATCACGCTGAAACCACCGTCGGTTCGGTTCGCGCTGAAACCTTCAAGGTGATGGAGCGCCGGCTGCTGAAAGCGATCATGAATCCCGCAATGATTGCCAGTTTTGTGTTTGGTATCTGGATGATCGTTCTGGCACCGGGCCTTCTCTATGAGCCGTGGATGCATGTGAAGATCCTGGGTGTGCTATTGATGGCGGGATGTCATGGCGCCTTTTCAAAAATGCGCCGCAAGCTCGAGAATGACGAGCCTCCCCGGCTACCGCGCGTCTACAGGATCTGGAACGAAGTACCGACAGTGCTGATGGTGATCATTGTGTTTATGGCGGTTGTAAAACCAAGCTTCAGCTGATTGAGTTTTTCGCCGGCAGCACGCTCGGTGACAATCTAATTGACGGCCACGTGGAATTTCTGTCATATAGAAACACCGACGCTGGACGTTATTCAGTACTGGGCTCAGCCCCACGTATCCCGCCCTAACCAGTGTGCAAAAGCTATGCATCTTCAGGAACTGAAACAGAAATCGCCTGCCGATCTCCTGGCATATGCCGAGGATCTCGAAGTCGAGAACGCAAGCACCCTGCGAAAGCAGGACATGATGTTTGCGATTCTCAAGCAGCTGGCCAATAACGACGTCGCCATTTATGGAAGTGGCGTCCTCGAAGTGCTGTCTGACGGCTTTGGATTCCTGCGCGCGCCGGAATCGAACTATCTGCCCGGGCCAGACGATATTTATGTCTCACCAAGCCAGGTCCGCCGGTTTGGGCTGCGCACCGGTGACACGGTCGAGGGAGAAATCCGCGCGCCGAAGGACGGCGAGCGTTATTTCGCGCTTCTCAAGGTCGAGACAATCAATTTCGAGGAACCAAATGCGGTCCGCCACCGGATCAATTTTGATAACCTCACCCCGCTATATCCTGAGTCGAAGCTGACGCTCGAACTTCCGTTCGATCCGGACAAGAAGGACAATACTCCGCGGGTGATCGATCTGGTCTCGCCGATGGGCAAGGGCCAGCGTGGGCTGATCGTGGCACCGCCACGCACGGGCAAGACGATGATGCTGCAGAGCATCGCGCACGCCATCTCGGAAAATCATCCCGAGGTCTATCTCATCGTTCTCCTGATTGACGAGCGGCCAGAGGAAGTGACGGACATGCAGCGCTCGGTTCGCGGAGAGGTGATCTCCTCGACCTTTGACGAGCCAGCAGCAAGACACGTTCAAGTCACTGAAATGGTTATAGAAAAAGCCAAAAGACTTGTTGAGCACAAGCGGGATGTGGTGATCCTTCTGGACTCAATCACACGACTTGCCCGTGCCTATAACACCGTGGTGCCATCATCCGGCAAGGTTCTGACAGGTGGTGTTGACGCCAATGCACTGCAGCGTCCCAAGCGTTTCTTTGGCGCAGCGCGGAACATCGAAGAAGGCGGGTCGCTGACCATCATCGCGACCGCCCTGATCGAAACTGGTTCGCGGATGGACGAGGTGATCTTTGAAGAATTCAAGGGCACCGGCAACAGTGAGGTCATTCTGGACCGCAAGCTGTCTGACAAGCGGACATTCCCGGCGATTGACATCACCCGGTCTGGAACCCGTAAGGAAGAGCTTCTCGTGGACAAGGGAACGCTTGCCAAGATGTGGGTTCTGCGCCGCATCCTGATGCAGATGGGCCCGGTCGACGCGATGGAATTCCTGATCGACAAGCTGAAGAATTCGAAGAGCAACGACGATTTCTTCGACCAGATGAACAGCTAGGCAAACCGCCGTTCAAGATCGATCAGGGACTGCTTTCGCGCAAGATTGGCGGGGTGTTTCGGATCGAGGCTGCTTCCTCCACCATAATTACCCAATGCACCGCCTGCCCTGACCACGCGGTGGCAAGGATATATGATCGGGATCGGATTTGTCGAACACGCACTTCCGGCAGCCCGCGGTGCCCCCGGCTTGCCGGCAGCAGCAGCGAACTCGGCATATGTCACGACAACTCCATATGGAATACTTGACATGGCCTCGAGCCATGCTTGACCGGTTGCAGACCTCCCTTCAGCCCGGATCGGCAGTCTGAAATTCTTCAATGATCCGCCGAGATAGGCGATGAGCTGGTCCGATGTTTCACGTGAAACATCATCTGGATTGTCTGGCGCTGAAAAAGGCGACTGGTCCCAGTCGAGCCGGATCAGGAATTTGCCGTCGCTGACTGGCCGCATATAGCCGAGCTGCGTATCGATGGTGACATGGAAATGGGTCGTCATGCGGGTCGTCCCCTGTTTGATTCGGGTTGAGCTTGCCGACAGGAAATGACAGGTAAAGAAGCGGCAGACCGGCGTTTGTAAAACCGCTATACCGGAAACGGTACCTCAGCCGCCTGATGATGAAAAGGGAGACACCTGTCGATGACAGGGAAGCAGGACACCATCTTTGCTCTCGCGACACCGCCCGGACGATCCGCCATTGCGGTTATTCGGGTCAGTGGTCCTGCTGCGCATATGGCACCGTCCCTGTTTGGGGTGGCCTGTCCGTCACCTGGTCGGTTTCACCTAGTCAGGCTTCTTGATGAGACCCGCATGCCGTTGGACGAAGCACTGATTCTGGCAATGGCGGGCCCACGGTCCAGCACAGGCGAGGACGTCGTCGAAATCCATACGCATGGATCGATGGCAGTCACCGCAGCGGCGCTGCGCATTCTTGGCAATGCGCAAGGGTTCCGGCCGGCGATTGCTGGTGAGTTCACGCACCGCATGTTTGCAAATGGCAAGATCGACCTTCTTGGCACAGAGGCGCTTGCCGACCTGATTGATTCCGAGACCGACCGCCAGCGCCTTCAGGCCTGGCGTCAGCTGGATGGAGCGCTCTACAAACCTGTCATGGAATGGCGCGAGGCGCTGATTCGTCTCGGTGCCCAGCTGGAAGCACTTATCGATTTTGCAGATGAAGACCTGCCGCCATCGGTGGAAGCACAGCTG
>JAKMFG010000101.1 GCA_022425565.1 Alphaproteobacteria bacterium | reverse complement strand
GGTACGACCCACGGGCGCGGCCGGCATGAAGCAGCCGCCGGATTGTTTCGATATACCAGGCCGGCGAAAGAGGCTCGATCTCAGCAACCGGCGCGGCGCGGCGCGTTCCGTCGATCCCGTGCCTGTCATCAGCGTGCAGCGTCTGGGATAGCGTCATCACTGCCATTGTCAGCAGTCCGCCACAAAGGGCATGAACGCAAAGCCCATACCGCTGATATTTTTCTGGCACCTGTCAGTCTCCACCATGAGGTCATGGTTCGGACGGATCATGCGACAGGTTAACCGGCACAGCAAAACAGCCACACCGCAAGCGTCTGATTTTACCCGGTTTTCTTGCTGCCGGTCGAAGCTGATGGTGTGACGGATGTCACCCGGCCGCAAACAGGCGCGCCAGCTTTTCGGTCACGAATTCCGGTGGCTCGTTGAACACAATCGTTCCGGTAAACCGGCCGGCGGCGTCATAGAGATAGACGGTGGCCGTATGGTCCCAGAGCACCACCCCGTCATCGCGCTCCACCCGCGAGGCATAGGCACCGAAATCACGCTGGACGTTCACCAGCGCCTCGGACGGGCCGGTCAGGCCAGTGACCTCGGTATCGAACAGCGACAGATAGGCAGCCAGCTGTTCCGGCGTGTCACGCTCGGCATCGACAGTGACGAAGATGGTCTGCAGCCCGGTTGTGTCGAGACCGCGATCCCCTACCTCGTCAAGCGCGTTGGCAAGCAGGGTGAGCGTCATCGGACAGACATCGGGACAATAGGTGTAACCAAAAAACAAGGCCACAGGCGCACCGGCAAAATCAGCGGCCGAGCGCGGCGTGCCGGACTGGTCTGTCAGCTGGAATTCCTGACTGGAAAAATCGGGAATCCCAACCTGCATCTTGCGTGCCTGCTGTTCCGACAGCCAGAAAACCGCGCCCGCAACGGCAACAAACGCCACCACGGCAAAAGCGACCAGCATAATGCGTGCGGCCTTGGCGCGCGAGCCGCCAGGCCCTGATGTTTCGAGAGGGTTGTCGGTCATGCCGGTGATTTAGGACCTTGCCCGCCCCGGTGCAACAGTAAAATCAGCAAAATAGCCGGCGATGACGGAATTGAATTCCTCGCCCCACTGTGGTTATTCTTGCGCCCGAAACGCAATCGGGGGAACGCTTTTCATGACAGCACTGATCATGCTGATCGACCAGATCGTCAGCATCTACTTCTGGACGCTGCTGGCCTATATCGCCATCAACTGGCTGGTGGTGTTCAAGATCGTCAATCCCTGGCAGCCCTTCGTGCGCACGGCGATCCACTTTCTGGGCCGTATTCACGAACCGCTGATGCGTCTGGTTCGGCGATATCTTCCCGATCTTGGCGGCATCGATCTCAGCCCCATTGTGCTGCTGCTGGCCATCCAGTTTCTTCGCAACCTTCTGGTTGGCTTCCTGACTAACGGCCTGTAGGCCAGGCAACCACACCAATTTCTCTTTCCCAAGGACACGACATGACAGACGCAACCCTGATCGACGGCAAGGCCTTCTCAGAAAAACTGGTCGAGCGCGTTGCCGAACGCGCCGCCGAGCTGTCTGCCATCATCGGCAGGCCGCCGGCGCTGGCCGTCGTGCTTGTCGGCGACAATGCGGCAAGCGCCGTCTATGTCCGTAACAAGATCGAGCGCACCACTGCCGCCGGCATGCGGTCGGTCGAACACCGGCTTGATGCCGACGCCGGACAGGCAGAGCTTCTTGCCCTGATCAACGAGCTGAACAAAGATGACGGGATCGACGGCATCCTTGTGCAGCTTCCGCTTCCCGACCAGATCGACGAAGACGCGGTGATCAACGCAATTACGCCGGACAAAGATGTGGACGGATTCCATGTGGTCAATGCCGGCCGCCTCGCCACCGGTCAGGACTCGCTGGTTCCCTGCACGCCGTTTGGCTGCCTGCTGCTGCTGCAGGGCCATCTGGGTGATCTTTCCGGTCTCAACGCCGTGGTCGTCGGCCGCTCCAACATCGTCGGCAAGCCAATGGCACAGCTGCTGCTGCAACAGAGCTGCACCGTGACAATTGCCCATTCGCGCACGCGTGACCTCGCAGCGCTCTGCGCCACAGCCGATATCCTGGTCGCCGCCGTCGGCCGGCCCGAGATGATCACCGGCGATTTTGTCAAACCCGGCGCGACGGTGATCGATGTCGGCATCAACCGGGTGCCGGCGCCGGAACGCGGCGAGGGCAAGTTCCGGCTGACAGGCGATGTGGATTTCAACAGCGCGTCAGCGGTGGCCGGTGCGATCACGCCGGTGCCGGGCGGGGTCGGACCGATGACGATTGCCTGCCTTCTTCGCAACACGCTGGTTGCAGCGGCGCGACGCTTTGACGCCACGATCGACGAAATCTAGCTTTTTGCCGGTGGCCGTTCTATGACACGGCAGACACCTTCAACAGCAGGCAGCTGACAGCCCATGGCCATGGACCAGATCATTCTTTTCGCCGCGCTCGGCATCGTTGCCGGCATCCTCGGATGGGGCGTGCTGACAATGGCGCGCGGTGGCGAGTACAATATCAAGAATTCCAACAGGATCATGCGCTACCGCATCATCTTCCAGGCCATCGCGCTTGTGGTGATCCTGATTCTGATCTGGTGGAAACGCGGCTAGGCCTTTACAGCCTCCAGAACCGCCGACACACCGGCACATGATAACAACCCCCAGGAACCCCTGCTGATGGTAAAGCTGAACAAGATCTACACCCGCACTGGTGACGGCGGCGAAACAAGCCTCGTCAATGGCCGCCGCGTGGCCAAGCATTCGCGCCGTCCGGCAGCCTTTGGCGAGGTCGACGAGGCAAATTCGGTGATCGGTCTGGCACGGCTTCATTGCGAGGGTGACGCCGACGAGATGCTCGGCCGGATCCAGAACGACCTGTTCGACCTTGGCGCCGATCTGGCCACGCCGGAAAGTGATTCGCCAGCACTGCGGATCACCGATGACCAGGTGGCTCGCCTCGAGACCGAAATCGACACGCTGAACGCCGACCTGCAACCGCTGACCTCCTTTATCCTTCCGGGCGGCTCGCCCGCATCGGCATGGCTTCATCTGGCGCGCACCGTTGCCCGCCGCGCCGAGCGCAAGATGACCGAGCTTGCAACCGAGGAAGTGGTCAGCGAGCCGGCCATGCGCTATATCAATCGCCTGTCCGACCATCTGTTCGTGATGGCGCGAATCCTGAATGAAGGTGGCAAAACCGACGTCCTGTGGCGTCCCGGACAAAATTCAGGCCAGAATTAAGCAAGTTTTCGCTGTTCCGGGGGTTTATCACTCGGGCAGACAACCGGATTGCTGACAGAGGAGCATGAAATGAAGGTGCTAGTCCCGGTCAAGCGTGTGATCGACTATAACGTCAAGGTACGCGTCAAGGCCGACAACAGCGGTGTCGAACTCGCCAATGTGAAAATGGCAATGAACCCGTTCGACGAGATTGCGGTCGAGGAAGCGCTGCGCCTGAAAGAGGCCGGTGGAGCCGATGAGGTGGTCGCCGTCTCGATCGGACCAACGCAGAATCAGGAAACCATCCGCACCGCCCTTGCCATGGGCGCGGACCGCGGCATCCATATCGAAGCTCCGCACGAGGTCGAGCCGCTCGCCGTCGCAAAGCTGCTGAAGGCTGTCGTCGAGCGCGAAGAGCCGGGCCTTGTTTTTGTCGGCAAGCAGGCCATCGATGACGACTGCAACCAGACCGGTCAGATGCTCGCCGCGCTTCTTGGCTGGGCACAGGGCACCTTCGTCTCGGGTATCGAGATCAAGGGTGACAGCGCCACTGTCGTCCGCGAGGTCGATGGTGGCCTTGAGCATCTGGAAGTGAAGATGCCGGCCGTCGTGACCGTTGATCTCCGCCTGAACGAGCCGCGCTATGCTTCGCTGCCGAACATCATGAAGGCAAAGAAGAAGCCGCTTGATTCGATGAGCGCAGACGAACTTGGCGTCGATGTCACACCGCGCCTTGCCATCACCCGCGTCGAAGAGCCGCCTGCCCGCGAGGCCGGAATAAAGGTATCAGATGTAGGCGAACTGGTAGACAAACTGAAAAACGAAGCAAAGGTGATCTGATCATGAGCATCCTGATTCTGGCAGACCATGACAACGGCCAGCTGGCAGCCGCCACGCTGAATACCGTGACCGCAGCCACCCAGATCGGTGGTGACATCCATGTCCTCGTCGCCGGCGACGCCAGCGGCGATGTGGCCAAGGACGCCGCCGCGATTGCCGGTGTGTCGAAGGTTCTCACCGCCGAGGCCGACGCCATGGCGCACGGCATTGCCGAGAACATCGCACCGCTGATCCAGTCGATGGCATCGGGCTACAGCCACCTGATGGCACCGGCAACCACCACCGGCAAGAACATCATGCCGCGTGTTGCCGCCCTGCTCGACGTGATGCAGGTCTCCGACATCATCAAGGTCGAGAGCGCCGATACATTCCAACGCCCGATCTATGCAGGTAACGCCATCGCCACCGTAACATCGAGCGAATCGGTCAAGGTCGTCACCGTCCGCAGCACCGCCTTCGAGGCGGCAGCAGCAGAGGGCGGCAGCGCTTCGATCGAAGCTGTCGACAGCGGTTCGGACAGCGGCCTGTCTTCCTATGTGAAGTCCGAGCTCTCCAGCTCCGAACGTCCGGAACTGACCAGCGCGCCGATCGTCATCTCCGGTGGCCGAGGCATGCAGGACGGCTCCAACTTCGCCATGCTGGAAAAAGTAGCCGACAAGCTCGGCGCGGCCGTTGGTGCCTCGCGCGCTGCGGTTGATGCCGGCTTCGTCCCGAACGACTATCAGGTGGGCCAGACCGGCAAGGTCGTGGCGCCTGACCTTTATGTTGCCGTCGGTATTTCCGGTGCCATCCAGCACCTCGCCGGCATGAAGGACAGCAAGGTCATCGTCGCCATCAACAAGGACGAAGAGGCTCCAATCTTCCAGGTTGCCGATTTCGGCCTGGTTGCAGACCTGTTCGACGCCGTGCCCGAACTGGAAGGCAAGCTCGGCTAACGCGCCGTCGCATCCCGAATCAAAAAAAGGGCGGCCGTGAGGCTGCCCTTTTTCGTGGAGCAACAGCTGGTCCGGATCAGTCGGCAACCAACGCGCGAATCATCTCCAGCATCTCCGGCTCGTCCCATTCGAACGGGCCGACAAAGCGCCATGCGGCCCGCTGGCCTGACGGCAGCACAAAACTCGTCGGCAATCCGCGCACACCCATCTCGCGCGACAGTTTCGCGCGCGGATCAAAGCCAAATTTCACATTTCTTGCTGCGGCGACGCCATGCGTCTCGAGAAATGGCAATGCTTTGTTTGCCCCGCCACGGTCAATCGAGACCAGCAGAATCGTGACGCCGTCATCGGCCAGCGCCGCAGCGGCGCGGCCAAGCGCCGGAAGCTCGGCAATACAGGGCGCGCACCAGCTTGCCCAGAAATTCAGCAGAACCGGGCCATCCCCAAGGTCCGCCATGGCAAAGGCTGCTCCACTCTCGTCGACCAGCGGCGACGTCATCATGGGCGCGTCCTCGCGTGCCGGCACATCCGCAGCCCCGAGCACAGGTGAAACCCCGATCAGCAGGACGGCACATGCCAGCCGCATCGTCACCCGTGATTTTGGCTGTAAAATCGACAAAAGCCGTCTATAAAACATGGAATTTTCCAGAATATGGGGTTGTGCCGCCGACAGGATCGCGGACATATCAGGCCATGACCAAAAAGGACACGTCAGACGACGCGAAGTCTAGCATCTGGGGCGGACGCTTCTCAAGCGGCCCCTCGCAGCTGATGCAAGACATCAACGCCTCGATCGGCTACGACAAGCGGCTGTACCGTCAGGACATCGCCGGGTCGCGCGCGCATGCCAGCATGCTGGCGGCCTGCGGCATCATCTCTGCATCCGATCGCGACGCCATTCATGGCGGGCTGGATACCATCGGTGCCGAGATCGCCGCCGGGGACTTCACCTTCTCCGCTGCGCTTGAAGACATCCATATGAACATCGAGTCACGGCTTGCCGAACTGATCGGCGAGCCGGCGCGGCGCCTGCATACGGCGCGCTCGCGCAACGACCAGGTGGCAACCGATTTCCGGCTCTGGGTGCGCGAGCTGATTGATTCGGTGGACGAGGCCCTCGCCGGCCTGCAGGCCGAGCTGTTGCGCCGCGCCGAGGAACATGCCGAAACGCTGATGCCGGGGTTCACTCATCTGCAGACAGCACAGCCCGTGACCTTCGGCTTTCATCTGATG
>JAKMFG010000097.1 GCA_022425565.1 Alphaproteobacteria bacterium | reverse complement strand
CGCCAATATCCTCAAAATCCCAGACCGGCCGGGTCTGGCCGGCCATGAAGGCCACCATCTTTCCAAGGTCGAGACCCGACCCGCCACCAAAGGCGATCACGCCATCATGGCCACCGGCCTGATAGGCGGCGACGCCCGCCGCCAGATTGGTTTCATTCGGGTTCGGGTCCACCTCGGCGAACAGCGCATCGCCGAGCCCGGCTGTCGCCATGATCTCGCGCGCACGGTCGGTAATCGACAGCCCGGCAAGCCCCCGGTCCGTAACAAGCAGGGGACGGGAGATGCCGGCGGCAGCACAGGCTTCGCCAAGTTCGCTGATGCGGCCGGCGCCGAAACGAACAGCCGTTGGATAGGACCAGTTTCCGGAAAGTGTCATTGGACAAGCCTCTTCAGGTAATGTCATTCGGGAAAGTCCCGCAGGGAGCCAGCCGTTTCTTTCAGACCGGATCAGGTCAGACCGGATCAGGCGCGCTCGAAACCGCGTGCCACTTCATAGTCTGTGACAATACGATCGAACTCTTCGATTTCCCATTCGGCGGCGCGTGCGTAATGCCGCACAACAGCCTCGCCAAACGCCTCGCCAAGCATCTTTGACTTCAGCATAGCGGCCCGCGCATCGCGCAGCGAGGTCGGCAGCATCGCCGTGCGCCCTTTATAGACATCGCCTCTGGCCGGGTCCGGCAACTCCATGCCGGCTTCAATGCCGGACAGGCCGGCAGCAAGCTGGGCCGCCATTGCCAGATAAGGGTTCAGGTCCGACCCGCCGATCCGGCATTCGACCCTTACACCCGATGTGCCATTGCCGCAGACACGGTAACCGGCGGTCCGGTTGTCGACCGACCAGATGATCCGTGTCGGCGCAAAGGTGCCCTTGGCGAAGCGCTTGTAGCTGTTGATATAGGGGGCAAGGAAATAGGTGGTCGCAGCCGAATGCGCGAGAAGGCCGGCCAGATACTGTTTCATTACCACCGACATGCCAAGTGCGTCGGTCTCGTCGAAGAAGGCGGGCTTGCCGTTCTTCCACAGCGACTGGTGAATATGCGCCGCAGACCCGACCTTGTCGTGATGCCATTTTGGCAGGAAAGACACCGCATTGCCCTGCTGCCAGCCGATCTCCTTGGCGGCATGTTTGGCAATGCTGTGATGGGCGGCGGCCAGCATCGCCTCGGCATATTTGATGTTAAGCTCTTCCTGGCCCGTCTCGGCCTCGCCCTTGGAATTCTCGACCGGAACACCGGCAGCCCGCAGATGATTGCGAAGCGGGCGCATCAGATGCTCTTCCTTGGTTGTCTGCAGGATATTGTAATCCTCGTTATAACCACAAATCGGCGCCAGATCGCGGAAGCCGGATTTGCGGATGTCGTCGTAGCTCTGTTCGAAAATAAAAAATTCCAGCTCGGTGGCCATCATCGCCTCGAAGCCAAGCGCCCTGGCGCGGGCCACCTGACGCTTCAGCATGGCGCGCGGCGAATGGGGCACCTCTTCATGCGTGTGGTGGTCGAGAACGTCGCAAAGCACAAGCACCGTGCCCTCGAGCCAGGGCAACCGCCGGATTGTCGCGAGGTCGGGCTTCATGATGTAGTCGCCATAACCTGATTCCCAGGATGTGGCCTCATAGCCCTCCGGCGTCGCCATCTCCAGATCGGTAGCGAGCAGATAGTCGCAGCAATGGGTTTCCTCCCACGCGCTCTCGACAAAATGCTCGGCATGGAACCTCTTGCCGGCAAGCCGTCCCTGCATATCGATGATACAGACAAGGACCGTGTCGATCTCGCCAGCAGCGGTCGCGGTTTTCAGGTCGTCAAAGGAAAGCTGTCCAGCCATGATATGTCATCCCTAGGCAAAGTCACAGGAAGCCTCGCAACGCAGAGCTCTGTCCAAACTTACATATATTTCGTGTTCTTGTGGAACCGCAACCGTAGCCGCACGAACCTCAGATACGCTCCATATGAGAATAACGACGATGTGTCCTGACATTGGAAGCAGAATCCCGTGAAGATGCGAGAGCGGCAAAAATCACACTGTGCGATTGATTCAGACATATCGGCTGAACAGAATGGACCCGGCCAAAGTCCCCATTTCTCCTTGAAGGAACACAACCCATGAAAGTCACGGTTTGTCAGTTCAACCCGGCTGAAGACACGCTGGATCAGGCACTGGACAGGTTGTCCGAGCATCTGGTGAAGCATGGCAGCAATTTTCTGCTTCTTCCCGAAATGTGTTTCGCGCCATGGCTTGCTGCCGATCCCGTGCCCGACCCGCAGGCCTGGCAGGACGCCGTCGCCATGCATGAGGCGCGGATCGCCGGTTTGCGCGACCTTGGTGTCGGCGCGGTGGTCGGGACGAGACCGGTGATCAGGGAGAATGGCAGCTGGCGTAATCAGACCTATGTCTGGGAAGCGGCGAATGGCGGTGCGGCCGCGTGGCACGAGAAATATTACCTGCCCGACGAGCCGGGATATTTCGAGCATAGCTGGTATGACCGCGGCACACAGGATTTCACCGTGGCACGCGGCGCGGGCATGAAGCTCGGCGTGCAGATCTGTACCGAAATGTGGTTCTTTGAATGGGCGCGGCACTACGCCCGTTCTTGCATTGATCTGCTGCTGGTACCGCGTGCCAGCCCGCATGCGTCTGTTGAAAAATGGCTTGCCGGCGGCCAGACGGCGGCGGTCTGTTCTGGTGCCTATTGCCTGTCATCCAATCTGTGGGCCCCTGCAGGCGGCCAAGCCGATCTCGGCGGTCTGGGATGGGTGACTGATCCGGAAGGCAATATCCTCGCGACCACGGGCCCTGACGATCCCTTCGCCACGGTCGAGATCGACCTTGCCGTCGCACGGGACAGCAAACGAACCTATCCGCGTTACGTACCCGAGTAGCCCGAGGCCAGTTATCTTTTCGAGAAGTAGCGCTTCAGGCGTGCGCCGGTGGCGAGATGCAGTGTGATCGCAATCCAGAAGAACAGGCCTATCAGCGAGTATTCAAGAGGATGAACGCCTTCCTGCAGGAAAACACCCACTGCGACAAACGAGAGCATGAAAAGAAAGGTCTTCAGAAAATGGACCGGATAGACTTCACGACTTCCATGCAACAGATGCATGATGCCATAGAACGCGAAAGTCGCGAAAACGGCGAGGCGCGCTGATTGCCACCGGTGATAGGGAATGTCCTGCTCAACCGCCAGATTGAACGGGAAATACACAGTAACCCCGACAAAATTCGAGATGATTGAGTAAATCGCCCATAGGGTCAGAAGCCCGACCAGCAAATTTGCAACAAATCTTCCGGACATAATGAAAAACAATAGATTTTTTTTGAGCTTCTGGCAAATCGCCTGCAAAAGCCGCAACATTTGAGCCCATTCTGCAAAAACCGGCTTTGCAAGACGAATGGACGCTGGAACGGACATCGGGCAGAGTGGGCCGCAGGCAATACAGGACAAATTGAGGACAGGCCCATGGCGCATCACCGCATCCGCAAGTTCAATA
>JAKMFG010000071.1 GCA_022425565.1 Alphaproteobacteria bacterium | reverse complement strand
CGATGCGCTCGAGGCGCAGCGCGCCGCCGACGAGGAACTCGATCATGAAAGCCCGATCGACGAGCTGTTTGCCGACCAGATCGGCGCTGCCAACCTGATCGTGCTGTCGAAGGCCGACATGCTGGACGAAGCCGGGCTCGGCCGCGCCCGCGCAACTGTCGAGCAGCAGCTAGAGGCCCCGACCCCGATCATTCCGGTATCGGGTGGCGCGGCACCAATGGATGCTATCCTTGGCCTCGAGATGGAAGAGCAGGCACATGCCCGTTCTGAGCATTCGCACCACCACCACCACCACCACCATCATCATCATGACCATGATCACCATAATGACGATGACCATCACCATGACCACCATCATCACGACCATGATCACGGCCATGATCACGGCCATGACGAGTTTGCCTCGCATGTGATTTCGGTGGCGCCTGTCGAGGATGCCGAGGCGTTCCAGCAGCAGATTGCCGCCATCGCCAGCGAATTTGGTGTGCTTCGCGCCAAAGGCCGGGTCGATGTGACCGGCAAGGCGCTGCCCTTTGTGGTGCAGGCCGTCGGCCGCCGTGTTGACGGCTATTTTGCACGCGACCGCGATGCCGTTTCCGGCCGGCTCGTTGTGATCGGCATGGCCGGCCTTGATGTTGCAGCCATCGCTGTCCGGCTTGGCGGTGAGCTGATCGACGGACATGCATCTTCTTAGGGTCGAAGAGGGCGGCGCCCTCTACGATTCCGACAAGGCTGTCGATCTCGGCCAGCCGCCGGGCGATATCGTCATCCTGACTTCGGCGGATACCGAGGTCAGCCTGCTGTCCGCCGCAGTGGCCGGCTGGCAGGCCGAAGGGGGTGTGCCCGAAGTCCGCATTGCCAATTACCTCAGCCTCAGCCATCCGTTCTCGGTCGACCAGTACATCGCCAACACAATTGCCGGCGCGCGGCTCGTCATTGTCAGGCTTCTCGGTGGCAGTGCCTACTGGACCTATGGCGTGCAGCAGCTTCGCGCCCAGGCAGAGGCCGGCGGGGTTCCCGTAGCCTTCCTTCCGGGTGATGCCCGTCCCGACCCGGAGCTGGATTATCTTTCGACCTTTGATACCGGCACCTGCCGCTCGCTTGCCGCCTATCTTGATGCAGGTGGGCCGGATAACGCGCTCGGCTTCCTCTACGCAGCGCGGGACATAATTGACAGAACCGAGACGGCGCCGCCGCCGCGTCCGCTGCTGCGGGCAGGAATCTACTGGCCCGGCATGGATACGCCCGATCTGTCGTCGATTGCAGTGGATTGGGCGCAAGGCGCACCGGTGGTAGCCATTGTCTTTTACCGGGCCTTGCTGCAGGCCGGCGATCTCGCACCGGTGGATGCGATGATTGAAGCCTGCCGTGACGCTGGGCTGAACCCGCTGCCGTTGTTCAGCGCAAGTCTGAAGGATGGTGACGCTGCGCCGATCATTGCCTCGCTGCTGGCCGAGGCGAAAACCGACGTGATCATGAACATGACGAGTTTCGCCGTGTCCGATCCAGCCGCGGCCGCAGACGAGATGCCGGGGCTTGCATCCGTCGGTCCTTTCGGCGCGGTCGATGCACCGGTGCTGCAGCTCGTCCTGTCAGCCAGCCGGGTCGAAGACTGGCAGGGATCATCCGCCGGGCTGACGGCACGTGACCTTGCGATGAACGTAGCGCTTCCAGAACTGGACGGGCGGTTGCTGACGCGTGCTGTCGGCTTCAAGCAGCCACCGCGCCGCGATGCGCTGACGCATGCCATGACGACAGCCTATGAGGCCGTGCCGGACCGAGCTGCGTGGGTGGCCCAGCTTGCTGCCGGCTGGGCGAGGCTTCGCCAGCAGCCGCTCGCGGATGTCAGGGTCGGGCTCGTCATGGCGAACTATCCAAACCGCGATGGCCGTCTGGCCAACGGCGTCGGGCTGGATACACCGGCAAGTGTCCATGCCGCGATGCGGACCATGGCCGATGCCGGTTATGTTGTTGACGCCATTCCGCCAGACAGTTCCGGGCTGATTGCCGACCTTCGCGCCGGGCCGACCAATGAGGGCTGGCGGGGGCGTGTCTGTGACGCCGCCATGCCGCTGGATGCCTACCGCGATGCATTCGCGAAGCTGCCGCCGGACCTGCAGCAGGCTGTGAGTGACCGCTGGGGCGATGCGGCAAGGGATCCGATGTGTGACGGCGAGGCGCTGCGCCTGCCACTCCGCCGCTACGGGAACCTGGTTGTCGCCGTGCAACCGGCGCGCGGTTACAACATCGATCCCAAGGCGACCTATCATTCGCCCGATCTGTTGCCACCGCACAATTACTTCGCGCTCTATTGGTGGATGCGCCACGAATTCGGCATTGATGCGGTGGTGCATTTCGGCAAGCACGGCAATCTCGAATGGCTGCCCGGCAAAGCGTTGGCGTTGGAATCTGCCTGCATTCCCGAGGCCGTTCTGGGGCCGGTGCCGCACCTCTATCCGTTCATCGTCAATGACCCCGGAGAAGGGGCGCAGGCCAAACGCCGCACAGCAGCTGTCATTATTGATCATCTGACACCGCCGATGACTCAGGCCGACAGCCATGGCGTCATGGCCGAGCTGGAATCGCAGATGGATGAATATTACGAAGCCGCCGGCATGGATCGTGCGCGTTCGGACGCGCTGCTGTCCGACATTCTGGCGACGGCGACCCGTGCTGGAATCACCGCCGATTGCGGGATTGACGAGGCCGAGGACCCGGCGGAACAGCTTTTGCTGCTGGATAACTATCTGTGCGATCTGAAGGAGATGCAGATCAGGGACGGGCTCCATATCTTTGGTGAATCTCCGGCGACCGATCTTGCTGACAGCCTGCTGACGCAGATTCTACGCACTCCGCGAAATGACGGCGAGGGCATGAATGCGGCTCTGCCGCGCGCCATTGCGTCTGATCTTGGACTGGCCGGTGATGGCGTGTTCGACCCGTTGACGGCGGAACGCGGCGCACCATGGGAAGGCAGCCGCCCTGATGTTCTTGGTGCGCAATCTGATAATCCCTGGCGAAGCGCTGGTGACACGGTCGAGCGGATCGACGCGCTTGCCGGCGCAATGGTGGCCGGCGAGGCGGAACCGGCCGGTTCGGCCTCGGCACTGGTCATTGAGGGGGCGCTTTCCGGCATCCGCGCGCGGCTTCAGGC
>JAKMFG010000060.1 GCA_022425565.1 Alphaproteobacteria bacterium | reverse complement strand
GATGAACACCTGGCTCTATGCCACTCGCATCACTGTCGCCACCATGTGTGTCGGACGTGCACGCCGCGCCTTTGACTATGCGCTGAACTATGCTGCCGAGCGCAAACAGTTCGGCAAGCAGATCGGCAAGTTCCAGGGCGTCAGCTTCAAACTGGCCGATATGATCACCGAGATCGACGCCGCCGACTGGCTGACCCTGTCGGCTGCCTGGCGTCTGGATCAGGGTCTGCCGGCCAACCGCGAGATCGCCTCCGCCAAGCTCTATGCGTCGGAAATGCTTGCACGGGTCACCGACGAGGCCATTCAGATCTATGGCGGCATGGGGTTGATGGACGATCTGCCGCTGGCACGCTTCTGGCGTGATGCACGGGTTGAACGGATCTGGGACGGCACCTCGGAAATTCAGCGCCACATCATCAGCCGCGACCTGCTTCGTCCGCTCGGGGGATAGCGCGATGGGTGACCTGTCGCGACTGTTTCGTCCGCGTTCCGTCGCCGTTCTTGGCGGCTGGTGGGCGGAAAATGTCATTGAGCAATGCCAGAAATCGGGATTCGACGGTGACATCTGGCCGGTCCACCCGAAGCGCGACGAGATTCGCGGCATACCCTGCTACCGCAGCCTTGCCGACCTGCCGGGCCCTCCAGACGCGGCCTTTCTCGGGATCAACCGCCATGCGGTGATCGAGGTAGCGGCGGAGCTGTCGGCGATGGGGTGCGGCGGGGCCGTGTGCTTTGCGTCGGGGTTTGCCGAGGCCGGCGAGGAAGATCTGCAGAATGCGCTTGTCGCTGCCGCCGGTGAGATGCCGCTTCTCGGCCCGAACTGCTATGGCGTGCTGAACTATCTGGACGGGGCGATGCTGTGGCCAGACCAGCATGGCGGCCGTGCGGTGGACAGCGGCGTCGCCATCATCAGCCAGTCATCAAACATCGCAATCAATCTGAGCATGCAGGCACGCGGGCTTCCCATGGCCTATGTCGCCTGTGTCGGCAATCAGGCGCAGACCAGCCTTTCCGACATGGCGCGCAGCCTGCTGGCAGACCCGCGGGTGACCGCGGCAGGTCTCTATATCGAAGGCATTGTCGATTCGGTGGATTTCGCCGCAATGGCCAGCGAGGCGATGGCAGCCGGCAAGCATATCGTCGCCATCAAGGCCGGCCGGACAGCTGCCGCACAGGCCGCGGCAAGCTCGCACACGGCGGCGCTGGCAGGCGATGGCGCGACTTCATCGGCGTTCCTTGCGCGCTGCGGCGTGATCGAGGTCGAGTCACCCGAAGATCTGATGGAGACGCTGAAAATCCTGCATCTCCATGGCCGGCTGGCTGGACGGCGCATCACCGCCATGTGCTGTTCCGGCGGCGAAGCCGGGCTGACAGCCGATCTCGCTGGCGACCTGCCGCTGGACTGGCCATCGATCCCGGATGACAATCTCGGCCGGCTTGGCGGGACGCTGGGCCCCCTGGTGGCGCTGGCCAATCCGCTGGATTATCACACCTTCATCTGGGGCGACGAGGCGAAGATGACCGAGACCTTCGCCGCGATGATGGGCGACTGGGTGGATATCTCCGTTCTTGCCATCGATTTTCCCCGCGACGACCGCTGCAGCGACGAGGCCTGGCATCCGGCTGTGGCCGCGATGAAGGCGGCAGGCCGGAAGACAGGCACAAAAACCGCCATGCTCGGCACCCTTGCCGAAGGGGTTTCGGAAAGCTGGGCGGACAGGCTGACAGAGGCCGGCATCGTGCCGCTCTGTGGATTCGAACATGGTTTACGGGCGATCGCCCACGCCGGTGTCACGGCCCCAACCGGCGACTGGCGCCCCTATGCCGCCCTGCCGGCGCCCGCAGCACGCAGGATGCTGGATGAGACGGCATCGAAGGCTCTGCTTGGCAAGGCCGGTGTCTCCGTGCCCCGCGGCGTAACGGCGGATGCGGCTGGCGATCTGGCCGACGCAGCAGCAGGCCTCGCCACACCGCTGGTGCTGAAAGGTCTTGGCCATGCGCACAAAAGCGAAGCCGGACTGGTCCGGCTGGGACTGTCGCCGGACGAACTCGCCGATGCGGCCAAGGGGATGACCTTAGGGACAAACGGGGGGACGAACGGGGCACAAGGTTTCCTTGTCGAGGAAATGGCCCCGCCGCCGGTGGGTGAGCTTCTCGTCGGACTGCGCCGCGACCCGGTCTATGGCATCAGCCTGACGGTCGGCAGCGGCGGCGTGACGGCGGAGCTTCTTGGCGATGTGGCGACGCTGGTCCTGCCGATTGGCAGGGACGAGATCCGCGCTGCCATCAACGGGCTGCGCCTGGCACCGTTGCTAAACGGATATCGGGGCCGCGCACCCGCCGATATCGAGGCGGCGGTGGACACAATCGCGGCCATGGTCGCCATCATTGAGGCTGATCCCGCAATCGACGAAATTGAGGTGAACCCGCTGATGCTGGGTGAGCCTGGCACTGGCGCGCTGGCGGTCGATGCGGTGATATGGAAGACTGATCCGCAAGACATGAGCCCAGATGACAGGAATCCGGGCAGGGAGACAGACACATGACCGAGCAACCAACCGAGGCGGTACAGACCCGCACCGAAGGGCATATCTTCGAGGTCACACTCGACAGGCCGAAGGCGAACGCCATCGACCTCGTCACCTCGCGCCGCATGGGCGAGGTGTTCAAATCCTTCCGTGACGATCCCGAACTTCGGGTCTGCATCGTGCGCAGCGCAGGCGAGAAGTTCTTCTCCGCAGGCTGGGACCTCAAGGCGGCCGCAGCCGGAGATTCGGTTGTCGGCGACTATGGCGTCGGCGGCTTTGCCGGGCTGCAGGAGCTTCGTGATCTCAACAAGCCGGTGATCGTCGCGGTCGAGGGCATGTGTGTCGGCGGCGGCTTCGAGCTGGCGCTGTCCTGTGACATGATCCTTGCGACCGAGGCGTCCAGCTTCGCCCTCCCCGAGATTCGCGCCGGCACCCTTGCCGACGCCGCCACCATCAAGCTGCCGAAGCGCATTCCCTATCACGTCGCGATGGACATGCTGCTGACCGGGCGCTGGATGGACTGTGCCGAGGCACATCGCTGGGGCCTTGTGAACGAGATGATGGCAGACGGACCGGCGCTCTATGAACGGGCCTGGGACCTTGCACGGCTTCTGGCCTCCGGACCGCCGCTGGTGTTCGCCGCGATCAAGGAGGTCGCCCGCGAGGCCGAGTCGATGAAGTTCCAGGACGCGATGAACCGCATCACCAAGATGCAGCTCGCAACGGTCGACAAGCTCTATAATTCCGAGGACGGCATGGAAGGCTTCAAGGCCTTTGCAGAAAAGCGTGACCCTGTCTGGAAGGGCCGCTGAACCGGCCCTCGCACAACAAGGGCTAGAGCAGTCCGCGGATTGTTTCGACAAGTGCCTCGTTGATGTTGCGCGGCCCGGTGTCGAGACGGTTCTTGTGGCGCCGTGCGCCCGGCACCCGCACACCCTTCAGCGATGTCAGCCTGTCCATGAAAGCCTCGACATGCTCCGGCCATCCGGGACCTGCGATCAGTTCGGGTGACAGCGCGATCACCATCTCGCCGCCGCGCGGCGGACCGCCGTCGCCATTGTCGTTTTCCTTGGCTTCGTAGCTGAACTGCTCGCCGGTCAGGCCGGCGGCAAGAAGCTCTACCATCAGCGCGATGGCCGATCCCTTATAGCCGCCGAAAGGCAGGACCACGCCAGCGGCGATCTTTGCCGGATCGGTGGTGGCGTTGCCATCGGCATCAAGGCCGGTACCAGGTGGCACTTCCCTGCCGTCACGCGCGGCGATCTGGATATCACCCATCGCCATCGCCGCCGTCGCCATGTCGTAGCAGACCGGATCGCGCCCCGGGCGCGGCCAGGCAAAGGAGATCGGGTTGGTGCCGAACAGCTTTTCCGCGGTTCCGGCGGGTGCCACCATCGGCATATAGGCGGTGCAGGCAATGCCGACGAGGCCGCGGTCGGCGAGAAATTCGGTCTCTGGCCACAGGGCGGCAAAATGGTGGATGCCGGTCAGCGAAAGCGCCGCCACACCAACTTCCGATGCGGCCTCGGCAAGCACCGGAAGCGCGCTTGCCTGGGCCAGCGGCGCAAAGCAGCCATGCCCCTCACATCGGATCACCGCAGGCGTGACCTTTGTCACAGTCGGGCTGGCCTTGCCGTCGACCTTGCCGCTCCGCAGCGCCTTGACATAGCCGGGGATGCGAAACAGCCCGTGCGAGTGCGAGCCGTCACGCTCGGCGCGCGTGACGATGTCGGCCAGCGCCGACGCGTTCTCGTCATTGCAGCCATTCGCTGTCATCGCGTCATGGGCAAGTGCGTAAATCTCGTCGAGGGTCAGTGCTGTCGTTGCCATGGAAATGTCTCCCCCTTTGGCGGTCTTTGGTGGCGATTCCTAGTGACGGTAATCCGGTTCTTCATCGTCGAGGATCGACCGGAGCGCGGCGAGGTGCTTTTCGGGGGCGCCTTCATAGGCTTCCCATTGTTCTGCCGTCTTTTCGGCAACCTTGTCGTCGAGGATCGAGAGTTCCAGCCCCGATGCCAGCGCCGTGAGATAGGTTCGGCAACCGCGCTCATAATGATAGGCAAGGTCGAAGGCGAGCGCCGGGCTGTCCCCGACCGTCATGAAGCCGTGATTGCCCATCATCATCATCATCTTGTTGCCAAGGAGGGTGGACAGCCGCTCCGCCTCGTCGCCGAGCCCCATCCCATCAAACCCGTCATCGATCGCAACCCGGTTGTGGAACCGCGCCGTGGTCTGGTCGACTGCCGGAAGGACCGGGCGCTTCACCGCGCTAAGCGCCGTCGCGTAATGCGAATGCAGATGGACGATGCAGCGGGCCTGCGGGTTGTTGCGGTGCATCGCGCCATGAATCGCCCAGGCTGTGGCGTCGATATGCGGCCTGATCTCGTCATCGAGATGGCGCGCATCGACAAGAAGCATGTCGCTTGCCTTGAGTTTCGAGAAATGAATCCCAAAGGGGTTCATCAGGAACATCTGGCCGTCATCCGAAACGGCGTAGGAAAAATGGTTGGCGATCCCCTCATGCATGCCCTCGCGGGCGGTCCAGCGGAAAATCGCGGCCAGGTCGCGGCGTGCCTCATCGAGATCAGTGGTGATGGTGCTCATCGCCCTCTCCTCACAGGTCAGATCGAAGGTGCTCAGCCTCGCAGGGATCAGCGGTGTTGCGCAATGCAAAATTGCGCTTCTGCCACCCAATAGGAGACACGGTGTTTTTACCGGTTGCGCCAAAGCCTGCGGCGGGGTGAAATATCGCCACCGACACCAGCAACTCCAGACCGTTTTTTCGTGCAAGACCAAGGAACATCAACCGCCTCAAGCCCGCCCGGCAACCGCCAGGTCAGTGGGCTCAGCCTGTTTCAGGCCATGGCTGGCGCACCGCAGGGTGGTGCCGAGCTGTTCTTTGAACGGCTCGCGACATCATTCCACAGAGTTGGTGTGCGTCAGCGGCTGATGATCAAGCCTGCTGGTGGCCGGGCCGACCGGCTGGCAGCGGCCGGAATTGATGTAGCATCCTGCGGCTATTCACCCATGCTTGCCGCGCTTCACCGGCGTCAGCTCGCCGCCGGCATCGCTTCGAGCCATGCCAACGTCATCCTCAGCTGGATGAACCGGGCGACATCGATGGTGCCGAAGACGCGAATTCCGCATGTGGCCCGGCTTGGCGGATTCTACAAGCTGAAACATTACCGCAACTGTGACTGGCTGGTGGCGAATACGCGCGGCATCGCCGACTATCTGGTCCGTGAGGGCGTTCCGGCGGACCGGGTCCATCACCAGATCAATTTTGTGCCCGATGGCGCGGATGGTCCAGCCTTTGCCGGGCCACGTCATGGTGGACCGGTGATCGCCACACTGGGACGGCTTCATACAAACAAGGCATTCGATACGCTGATCGAGGCCTTTGCCGGGATAGATGAGGGCACATTGTGGATTGCCGGCGACGGACCGGAACGGGCGCGGCTGGAAGCGCTTGCCGCCGAACGCGGCGTCGCCGGGCGCGTCGTATTTCTGGGATGGATGGACGATCCGCAGTCAGTAATCCGCGGGGCCGATATCTTTGTCTGCCCATCGCGGCACGAACCGTTCGGCAATGTGATTGCCGAGGCAATGTCATGCGCAAGGCCGGTCATATCGACCCGCAGCCATGGCGGAGAAGAGCTTGTCGAGGATGGTGTGAACGGCCTGCTCGTGCCGGTCGACGATGTTGCCGCGATGACCGGTGCGCTGGCACAGCTTGTTGGTGACAAGACGCTTGCATCGGGGATTGCTGCAGGTGGCCGCGCCACATGGACGGCAAGCCTGTCGCCTGAAAAGGTGACGGCTGACTGGATCGATTTCCTGTCAGG
>JAKMFG010000032.1 GCA_022425565.1 Alphaproteobacteria bacterium | reverse complement strand
CCTTCAGCCTTGGTACAAGATCTTCACCCTCGACAGCCGTCTCCTGAAGAAACAGGCTGCCATCGGCCTTGACAGAGACGACGAGCGGGGCCGCATCGGCATTGATCTGTCCTGCTTTGGTCTTTGGCAGGTCAACCTCGACCCCAACGGTCAGCAGCGGCGCCGTCACCATAAAGACGATCAGCAGGACAAGCATCACATCGACGAAGGGCGTGACATTGATCTCGCCCATCGGGCGATGCCTGCGCCCGCCGGCGCGCGGCTTGTTCACCGACATGCCCATTAGCGGCCACCCTCGTCGAGCTGGCGTGCCAGCAAGGTCGAGAATTCCTGCGCAAAGGTCTCGAGCCTGCCGCCGACACGATCAAGATCGCCGGAAAACTTGTTGTAGGCGATGACCGCCGGGATCGCCGCTGCCAGCCCCAGCGCCGTCGCGAACAGCGCCTCGGCAATGCCGGGGGCGACAACAGCAAGACTGGTATTCTTGGATTCAGCAATCGACTGGAAAGAATTCATGATTCCCCAGACGGTTCCGAACAGCCCGACAAAGGGAGACACGGAACCGATGGAGGCAAGAAAGTTCATGCCACGCTCCAGCCGCTCCATCTCACGGGTGATGGTGAAATTCATCGAGCGTTCCACCCGGCCAAGAAGCGAGGCGCGGAGGTCGGCACGGGCCGAACTTGCAAGGCCACTTGCCTTGGCACGGCGCCATTCCCGCATGCCGGCGGCAAACACACGTGTCATCGCATCGCGCGGGTCACCGCCGATCTCGTCATAGAGCGCATCCGCTGAACCACCGGACCAGAAAGCATCCTCGAACGCGTCCGAATTGCGCCGCTCATGCCTGACCGAATTAATCTTCTCGACAATGATCGCCCAGCACCAGATCGATGCCAGAACCAAAAGCATCATCACCGACTTCACCAGCGGGTCTGCCATAAGGAACAGGCCCCAGATGCTGAGATCGGAAGAAGAATGCGCTACAAAACTGTCAACAGATTCCATCAAAGAACCCCACGTCACCCAGTACCCGGGCGACTGACAGACCCACCTCGGACCCAGGCCCGCCGGGCGTTCAGCCTGGGGCGGGGTCTGGTGGCGTGGCGGCCCGCAGTCGTTCGACCACCGCGCTGGGCATCCGCCGTGGCCGTGCGCCTCCGTCTCTGCCGGCGGCAACGCACCCTATGTCTACGAGAAGTCGGGCAAGAATGTGGCCATCTTCAAAATTGATGACCTCCTGCAGAAGCGTCATCGAGGCACCACGAAGCGATTGCAGTCTTGTCTCGACCTTCAATGCCGTGCCGAGACCGGCCGCGCGCGCGTAATCGATGCTGAGCCGCCTGACCACAAACATCATGCTGTCATCCGCGACAGCTGCCATTGTCTCTTCCTGACGAATGTCGATGCAGCGCAGATATGCCGAACGCGCCCGCTCTGCAAAGGCAAGATAGTTGGCGTGATAGACAATGCCGCCGGCATCGGTGTCCTCGAACTGGACACGAAGCAGATAGTGATGCGCCCCATCCTCTACCCAGCCGTCGAGGTCGCCGGGGCTCATCCTGTCACCCATCATGATCAGGGCCGAGATCGGACAGCATGTCGAGCTGACGGGTCGCGCTTTCCGGCGGGGTGATCCCCAGATAGGCCCAGCCCGCCGTCGACAGGCAGCGCCCCCGCGGGGTGCGCATGAGAAGCCCGGTCTGCAGCAGATAGGGCTCGATCACCTCTTCCAGCATGTCACGCTGTTCGGCAAGGACGGCAGCCAGCGTCTCGACACCGACGGGACCGCCGGCGTAATTCTCGACAAGGCATCCCAGATAGCGCCTGTCCATGGCATCCAGCCCGCTTGCATCCACCTCGAGCCGAGACAGGGCGGCGTCGGCAATGGCTGCCGTGACCTCGTCATGACCGTCCACGGCAGCAATGTCTCGAACCCGTCGCAGCAACCTGCCGGCGATGCGCGGGGTTCCGCGCGCGCGGCCGGCGATCTCGGCCGCACCGTCGCCCGCCAGGTTCATGCCAAGCCGTGTTGCCTGATTGGCAAGGATCACCGCCAGTTCATCGCGGCCATAGAATTGCAGCCGCATCTGGATGCCGAACCTGTCGCGAAGCGGCGTCGTCAGCAATCCGGCGCGGGTCGTCGCGCCAACAAGGGTGAAGGGCGGCAGGTCGATGCGAACGGAACGCGCCGAGGGGCCTTCCCCAATGATCAGGTCGAGCTGGAAATCTTCCATCGCCGGATAGAGCACTTCCTCAACCGCCGGATTAAGCCGGTGAATCTCGTCAATGAACAGCACATCACGCGGCTGCAGGTTGGTCAGCAGCGCGGCAAGGTCGCCCGCCCGCGCAATCACCGGGCCGGAGGTGGCGCGGAACCCGACCCCGAGCTCGGCAGACACAATCTGCGCCAATGTCGTCTTGCCAAGACCAGGCGGGCCATGGAGGAGCGTGTGGTCCATCGCATCACCGCGATCACGCGCAGCGGCAATGAAGGTTTCGAGATTGGCGCGGCCACCCCCCTGCCCGATAAAATTGGCAAGCCGCTCAGGACGGAGGGCGTTATCGGCCCGTTCAACGGTATCATGGGGCAGCGCCTCGCCACCGATCAGCCTGTCCTCACCGTCATTCATTGTCCAAGCTCCTGCAGCGCTGCCGCAATCAATGCCGACAGATCATCATCTGCACCTGCCGCACGGGCACGCTGTATCGCGGCATGCGCCTCGGCGCGGCCATATCCAAGATTGACCAGCGCCGACATCGCGTCGACACCGACCGATCCGGTTTCGCCGCCAGCAGACACCGCGACGCCGGCCGGCGCACCCGCGACCGGCAATGCGCCGATCTTGCTTGCCAGCTCGTTCACGATGCGTTGCGCCAGCTTCGGCCCCACGCCGTCGGCGCGCGACACCATCGCCTTGTCGCCAGACATCACCGCGGCGGCGATCTCGTCCGGCCCCAGAACCGTCAGGATTGCCAGTGCCGCCTTTGCACCGACCCCCTGAACGGTGATCAGAAGGCGAAAGGCCTCGCGCTCGGCTGCATCGACAAAGCCGAACAATGTCATGCTGTCCTCGCGAACTTGCAATTCAGTGAGCAGTGTGACGGCTGCATCCCTGACCGAAAGGACGGCACGGGTCTTGCCAGACACCGTCACGACATAGCCGACACCAGCGACATCGATCACAATTCCGGCATCGTCAATCAGCACGATGGTGCCACGAAGCTGGGCAATCATGGGGCACCTCCCCTGCTGCCGGCATCACGCGCCAGCGCGGCGGCAATGGCCCGCGACAGCCCGTTATCCTCGGCACCCATGTCAGTTGCCAGCTGCCCGCCATGCAGTGCGGCAATGGCAATGGCAAGGGCATCGGCCGCATCTGCATTCACCGCCTTCACCGACAACAGCCTCGTCACCATGGCAGCAACCTGACCCTTGTCGGCATTGCCTGTGCCGACGACTGATTTCTTCACCTGCTTGGCGGCAATCTCCGTGACCTCCAGACCGGCACTGGCGCACTGCATCATGGCCACGCCGCGTGCCATGCCAAGCTTCAGCGCCGAGGCGGCAGAGCGGGCGACGAAAATCTCCTCAATGGCGGCGCTGTCCGGCTGGTGGGCCTCGATCACCGAGGCAAGCCCGGCTGCGATCTCGGCAAGCCTGTCAGAATCGCAACTCTTCGGATCGGGCTGGATAACGCCGTTGGCCAGATGAACAAGGCGGGAGCCGTCACCTGTAACCACACCCCAGCCGGTGTTGCGGATGCCTGGATCAATG
>JAKMFG010000026.1 GCA_022425565.1 Alphaproteobacteria bacterium | reverse complement strand
TCCTGACATTGATGCTGCCTGTCGAGGTGCGGATCGTGCCGACATTCGAGGTCGTAGCCGGCTTCGGCATGCTGAACAGCTATTACGGCTTGATCTTTCCGCTGATCGCCTCGGCCACCGCCACCTTCCTGTTCCGGCAGTTTTTCATGACCATTCCGGATGAACTGGCTGAAGCGGCACGTGTGGATGGCGCGAGGCCGATGCGCTTCTTTCTCGATATTGTCCTGCCGATGAGCCGCACGAACGTGGCGGCACTGTTCGTCATCCTGTTCATTTATGGATGGAACCAGTATCTCTGGCCGCTCTTGATCACCACCGATCCCGAGATGAATACCATTGTCATGGGGATCAAGCAGATGTTTCCTTCCGGTGACGACACGGCGGACTGGCCGGTGATAATGGCGACTTCGATCCTGGCGATGATCCCGCCTGTGATTGTCGTCATTTCAATGCAGAAACTGTTTATCCGCGGACTTGTCGATAGTGAGAAATAGAAGATGGCAACACTAGAGCTGCAGAATGTCAGGAAGAGCTTCGGATCGACCGAGGTAATCCATGGTATCGACGTCCGCATCGATGACGGCGAATTCATTGTCATTGTCGGGCCGTCTGGATGTGGCAAATCCACCCTGCTGCGGATGGTCGCCGGGCTGGAGACGGTCACTTCCGGCGATGTTCTGATTGACGGCCGGAACGTGAATGAAAAAGAGCCGATGGACCGCGATATCGCCATGGTCTTTCAGAACTATGCTCTCTACCCGCATATGTCGGTGCGGCAGAATATGGGCTATGGGCTGAAGATTGCCGGTCTTGCCAAGGACCGGATCGAGGAGAAAGTCGGCGAAGCCGCGCGGCTTCTGGAACTCGAGGGGTTGCTCGACCGGAAGCCGAGGCAACTGTCTGGTGGCCAGCGCCAGCGTGTGGCAATGGGGCGGGCTATTGTGCGTAAGCCTTCGGTATTCCTGTTTGACGAGCCGCTTTCGAACCTTGATGCCAAACTGCGTGTGCAGATGCGGCTCGAAATCAGGGAGCTGCAGAGCAAGCTGGGGGTGACATCGCTCTATGTAACGCATGATCAGGTCGAAGCGATGACCATGGCAGACAGGATGATCGTGATGAATGAAGGCGTGGCTGAACAAGTCGGCACGCCACTCGAGGTGTACGAAACGCCTCGTACGTTGTTTGCGGCGCAGTTTATTGGCAGCCCTGCCATGAATATTTTCGACGCCAGGATCGACGGTGGGAAGGTAATGTTCAGGGGTGCCGTCATCGGCAAGGTGGATGCGGGGGATGGTGACGTGAAGCTTGGTATCCGGCCTGAACATCTGGCCCGTGACAACAAGGGCGGGTTGGAGCTGTCCCTGCAGATTGCCGAGCCGTTGGGGGCGAATACACTGCTTCATGGCCGCGTGGCAGACAGCGAGCAGCCGGTCACCGTAAGCCTTGCGGGTGTGCACAGCATCGAGGCCGGGCAGGGCAGTGCGAGATTTTCGGTGATGCCCACGCATATTCATCTGTTCAACCCTGCGACCGGCATGAGGTTGCAAGGATGACCCGCTATCCACAGGTCGCGGCATTCTCTGGGGACGAAAACACGATCCGTGTTGTCGGCCATCGTGGGGCGCGCGGTATCCTGCCCGAAAACAGCATTGTCGGGTTCGATTTTGCGCTGTCGATCGGGGTTGACCTGCTTGAGTTCGACGTCCTGCTCTCCCGCGACGACATTCCGGTGATCACCCATAATCATGAATTTCACGGATCGGCCGTCAGGGGGGCTGACGGCGCGTTTCTGAATGGTGAGCATCCGCGTGTGGCGTCCCTGACAATGGCCGAGATCGAACGGTTCGACATCGGCCGGCTGAATGCCGATACCGAGTATGGACGCCGGTTCCCTGATCAGGCGCAGATGGACGGCGTCAGGGTGCCGCGGCTGGGAGAGCTGCTGCAGCTTGTCTCGCAGCCGAGATATGCAGCTGCCTGCCTGATGCTGGAGTTGAAGTCCGATCCCGATCTGGCGCAGGACAGCGCGGTGCGGGAGCGGATCGTGTCCGTGATTTGCCGCGACGTGCGCGAGGCAAAATTGGCGGACCGGACCTTGCTGCACAGCTTTGACTGGGCGCTTCTTGCGGAATGCCGTCGTCAGGCGCCCGATATGCCGCTGTCGTTCCTGACCCAGCTTCAGGAAAACGAGCATGATGTCGGCGAGGATTCCTCAATTCTCGTAACACCTGATTTCAGCAATCCGGACATATCCGTGCCTGATGAAGTCAGCAAGGCCGGCGGTTCGCTCTGGTGCCCGCATTTCAGCGAGCTCGGTGCCAATGATCTTGCGCAGGCGCGCGAGCTTGGTCTGGCCGTTGCCGCATGGACGGTGAACGAGCCAGACGACATCGAGGCTATGATCGATCTCAGGGTCGATGCGATCGTGACCGACTATCCGGGACGCGTGCAGCAACGGCTATCTGAACGTGGCTTTCGGTGGCGCCGCTAGGGCATTTGCGCCTCAGGCTCCCGGTCCCGGCGTTTCCGTGGCGCCTTTCCCAAATTTTCTGAACAACCATCCCTTTGCAAACAGCAGGATGGCCGCAATCGTGTAGATGGCGAGCAGGAACGGGATCACATGTGCGAAGATCAGCCAGTATTCCTTGTCATGGGCGCGCTGTTCGATAAACCACGCAGCGACCCGCAATGTCAGCAGTGCGGTGACAAGCCCAATCAGCCAGGTGAGAAATCTGTTTGTATCCTGCATCGTCCTAATTGCCGGCAGTGAAGAGGGACATAATGAGAAACCCGCCGGTCACCATCGTGATCCAGTAGACGGGTTTCGGGATTTTCATGCGCTTCGCCAGCTTTGTATAGGCCAGCAGAAAGCCGAGAATGGCAAGCGGTGCCAGAAAGTTCCAAGGAGGGTTCATCTCATATTCCTGCATGCCGCCAGGGCAAATCACGCGGCGACATAATGATCTGTTGTTTGGCCGGTTGGGGCGCCAGGGGATCAGTCGGGCTTGATTCGCTTCAGCGGCCGACCGCCGATGCCAAGCGCCAGAATGACAACGATCTCGCCGGCATGGGGCGCGTCTGGGAAGGTCATCTCGGCGGCATCCATATGATCAAACTCCCAGATGCTGTGTTTGCTTGTCAGTGGAACCGCCAATGATGCGCCGGGTCCCCCCATCTTCTTGGTCGAGGGGATGATCTCGCTGGCGTCGCCAAGCGCGCCGCGGACAGGTGCTCCAAACCGTGGGTGGATCAGCGCGGCCGCATGCTCGATCTCGCCGTCAACACCCACTATCGCCCCCTTGCCATAGGACTGCACATCGTCCGGACCGGCGCCAAGAGCCTGCAGGCCTCGTGCCACGAGCTGGGCCGATATATCAGCGCCGATATCCTTCAGAACATCCAGGTCGCCGTCTGTGACACCAGCCAGCGGATTGCGGATCACCGCGGCGACGATGCATTTGCGGCTCGGTGTGGCAA
>JAKMFG010000012.1 GCA_022425565.1 Alphaproteobacteria bacterium | reverse complement strand
GGCAAACCTGTTCAAAGCTGGCACCAAACCGCCGACCAAGAAGATCAAGGTCATATCGCAGGTCGCGCGCCGCCCCAAGGAAGCTGTCATAGGGCATCATCACCGCTGCAGCAAAATAGCCGGCAAGCGTGGTGCGGAACAAGGATCGCGCGCCGTCATCCTCCAGCCCATGAGCTTCTGTCAGGTCGGTTATGAACCCCGACTGCCGGATCAGCGCAAGCTGAACCAGAAGGTGGAAAACCCGCTGCGGGCGACGAAGCGCCTCGCTAAGAAGAATTTCACGGCGGTGATAGTCATAGCGGCGCAGCTGCGTGCCCATGACGGTTACCGGCAAGATGCGGACGCGAAGTCCGGGGTCGCCAGCCGTATGCTTGATCAGGTTTTCAAGAAGGCCGCCACTGTCGGCAGATTCACCAAGGACAAGGTGCCGAAACGCCTCGGCCGCCGCCTCGGCTTCGGGGAAATAGTTGTTCGCCTGTTGCAGCACATCGCGAATCCTTTCCACCGGGTTGTCGACACCGCCGGCACCGCGCCCGTCGCCGGCATTCATTTCCAGCTGGTCACGTACCTTGCGATACGCCTGAAACAGACTGAGCATCCCGCGCGCCGCCGACGGCGCGGCCGTTACAAGGTCCTGAAGCTCGCGCCGCGACACGCGCTCTCCCGAAAGCAACGGGTCAGCGAACACTTCGGCAAGGTCGGTCATCAGCGCCGGGCTGTCATCCTCGGCAAAGCTCTTCATGTCGATGTCAAAGCTGTTGCCGAGCTTCAACAGAAGCGCCACCGTCAGTGGCCGCTGGTTATGCTCAAGAAGGTTCAGATATGACGGGCTGATATCAAGCGCTTCAGCCATCGCTGTCTGTGAAAGGCCGGCAGTCTGGCGAAAACGGCGTAGCTTGTGGCCCACCAGGATCTTTTCCTGCATGCAACCCTCCCCGGCGGCATGATTGAATGACTTGTCAGTTGGAAAATTAGGACCCCTGATGAAAAAAGTAAATATTTTACTATTTTCATGTTTGCACTTTTTTACTCGGCAGTTTGGCTGATGCGCGCTACCACGATGTTGCTGATCTTCAGCGTCCCGCTGTTGGTCGAAGCATTCCGGAAAGCGGGCTTGGGGGAGTAGCGCGCCGGAACGGCCATCAGGTCCCCGAAGGCCGGCGGGTTTTTTGCTTTACCGCCGGCCTTCTTCTTTCTTCATATTGCGGTTTTCAGATAAGGCGCGGCCAGTCGCATGATCGTGTCGAAGGCGATATCGATATCATCCTGCGTGGTCGCGGTGGTGCCAATGCTCACCCTGATGACGTAGCGGCCTTCATAAACGGTCTGGGTCAGGTAGATGGTGCCGTCGCCATTCACCGAATCAAGAAACTCCGCATTCAGCCTGTCGAGCGCCTCGCCGTCCTCGGCGCCTTCACCCCCGATACCCTCAGGGCGAAGCCGGAAGCTGAAAAGCCCCAGCTGTACCGGACTTGTCAGTTCAATCCCCGGCATTGCACCAAGACGCTCGGCAAGCTGCTCTGCCCAGGCGACATGGTCACGGATGATTTTCTGAAGTCCGGCGACACCATAGGCGCGAATCACAAACCACAGCTTCAGCGCCCGGAACCGGCGTCCCAGTTCCATCGTGATCTGCGAATAATCCTGAATGTCATCAGCATCCTGTGTCACCAGATAGGCCGGGGTGATCGACATTGTCTTCTGCAGATCATCGACCGACTTCACGAAATGCGCTGAACAGTCGAAATTGGTCATCAGCCATTTATGCGGATTCATCACCAGCGAATCCGCCATCTCGATTCCCTTGGCAAGCGCCCTGAATTCGGGGCAGATCAGCGCCGACCCGGCCCAGGCCGCATCAACATGGGTGAACAACCCCTCATCCCTCGCCAGGGGAAGCACCTCGTCAAGGCGGTCGCTGCAGCCCACGCCCGTGCCCCCGACGACGGCGACAAGCGCGCAGGGCAGATATCCTGCGGCACGATCCGCCTCTATGGCGGCACGCAGCGCCTCGGGCCGCATTGCGCCAGCCTCGTCAGCCTCGATCTTGACCAGGTTCTCGCGCCCGATCCCCGACAGGAACACAGCCTTCTCGACCGATGAATGTGCATGCAGGCTGGTATAGACCCGCAATGTTTTCTGTCCGGCGAGACCCTGCTCCTTGCCGGCCCAGTCCAGCGCCTTTTCCCGCGCGGTCAGGATTGCTGACAGGGTCGCCATGCCGGCACCTGTCTGGATCACGCCATGCCATCCTTCGCCGATGCCTGTCATCTGGCGCAGCCAGTCAAGGACATGAATCTCCATCTCTGTTCCGGCAGGCGATGTCTGCCAGAGCATGCATTGTGCGGCGAGCGTCGCCGTCAGCCATTCCGCCAGAACCGAAGGTGGGCTGCTGTTGGACGGGAAATAGGCAAAGAAACGCGGATGCTGCCAGTTGGTGACATGCGGAACGACCAGATTTTCGAAATCGGTGAAGATCGACTCGATCGATTCACCGTCAACCGGTGGTGCAGAGGGAAGAGAGGCGCGCACATCTCCCGGACGGGTTTGCGGGCGCACCGGGCGCGAACCAAGCGTGTCGAGATAGGATGCAGACCAGGCGGCGGCACGCGCACCCCACCCTTTCAGATCGCTGTTTTTCATCTTTAGTCCCCCTGCAGGCCGGAACCGCCGGCAATGAATATGCCGATGTCACCCAGATTGGTTCCTGTAGGTGGAACCCTGAGCAGTTGGCCATGTGCGTCAAGGTAGCTGTAGCTGTCATGTGCAGCAAGCGCCTGCGCGGCGGCAGCGGCATCGAACGGGTCATCGTCGCCGATGATGGCGCCTGCCGCGTCCGTTGGCCCGTCGCGCCCGTCAGTGCCACCGATCAGCCCAGCCCAACCTGCCGGCGAGTCTGCATCATGCATTGTGGCGGCAAAGGCAATCCCCATTTCCTGCGCCCGCCCGCCCTTACCCGGCGAGGCGCCAAGCTGGACCGTCGTCTCACCACCCGTAACCGCCCAGACACCAGACCCCTTGCTTCCACCGGCCATCAACCCGGCCAGATGCTTGGCACAATCTGTTGCCTCGCCAGCAAGGTCCGGCAAGTGAACCTCCTCCATGCCGCCGAGCGCGGTCCGCAGAACATCGCGCGCCGCCGTGCGGCAGATGGTGTTGCTGGCAAGAAGGTGCGATGTCACCCGCGCGGTCACCGGGTCATCGGCGCGCAGCGGCAGATCCGCCGTTCCGTCTTCGATCCGGCGAAGCTGCGCTGCCATGAAATCCAGCCTGTCGAGACCGGTATCGGCAATCAGGGCGAGCGCTCGGTCCAGTGGCACCGGATCGGCAACGGCCGGGCCGCTGGCGATTGACTCCAGTCGGTCCCCCGGCACGTCAGACAGCAGGAACTGCGTCACGAGGGCGGGCGCCGCCATCCGGGCGAGCCGTCCACCCTTCAGTTTTGAAAACAGCCGCCGCACCACATTCATGTCATGGATGTCGAGACCACTGGCGAGAAGCGCCTCGTTCAGTGCCTGCTTGTCAGCCAGTGTCATGCCTTCGGCCGGGGCCGGCAACAGCGCCGAGCCGCCGCCGCTGACCAGGAGTAGCAGATGATCATCCGCCGAGAGGGCGGATACAAAATCTATCACCGCGTCGCTTGCCGCAAGGCCGCGCGCGTCCGGCACCGGATGCGAGCTGGCAAAACATGTCATGCCCGCAATCTCTGCATGGCTTTCATCGGTTGTAACGATGATGCCCGGCGCATCGCAGCCGCAATCTCGCACGGACGTCGCCATGGCGGTGGCTGCCTTGCCGACAGCAATCACGGCTGTCGGTTCAGCCTGCAGGTTCTTCATCGCCGCGGTCGTCACCCCAGCGGGATGACCCACGGCAAGGGCCGCATCAAATGCACGACCGGCAAGCGCCTTCCAGTCTGCTGAAGCTGTCATCCGACCTTGTCCGGCAACGCCTCGTTCATGGCAAAGGCGCGAGCATTATCGACGACCTTCATGCCCATGGCGACGCGAGCCTCCTCGGTGGCTGATCCCAGATGCGGCAGCAGCACGGTGTTCGGTGCCGTCATGATTGCCGGATTGACCTTCGGTTCACCCTGAAACACATCAAGTCCAGCCCCGCCGATGGCGCCACTTTCCAGCGCCGCGACAAGCGCATCCTCATCAACGACATCACCGCGCGCCGTATTGATCACATAGGCCGACGGCGACATGGCAGCGAGCGCCTCCCGGCCAAGGATGTGGCGGGTCTCGGGCGTTGCCGCGCAATGCAGACTGACGAAGTCGCTGGCGGCGCAGACCTCGGCCACGCCGGCAAGCTGACGGCCGCCAACACCGGCCCCCTCGTCAACCGGGGACCTATTCTGGAACACAATCTCCATCCCGAACCCGAAATGCGCCCGGTGTGCGACGGCGCGGCCGATCCGGCCCATGCCGATGATGCCGAGCGTCTTGCCGGTCATCTGCCGCCCGACCAGATGTGTCGGGCGCCAACCGCTCCATTCACCGGCGCGAAGTTCGCGCTCACCCTCACCGGCGCGCCGGCACAGCATCAGCATCAAGGTGAGTGTCAGGTCAGCGGTCGCATCGGTCAGCACGCCGGGCGTGTTGGACACGGTGATCCCCTGCGTCTCGGCCGCGGCAAGGTCGATGTGGTTCACCCCGACGCCGTAATTGGCGATCATCCGGCACCGCCCCTCGCCACCAGCACGGACCACGTCACCGTCAATGACATCCGATACGGTTGGTGCGGCGATATCGTGGGTTGCAAACCCCTCGGCAAGCTCGTCCTTGGTCAGCGGACGGTCATCCTGATTGAAGGTCACATTGAAATGCGCGGCAAGGGCCTCTTCCGCGGCGGCAGGCCAGCGGCGGGTCACGAAAATGGTTGGCTTGGTCATCAGGCGGCTGCCTTTCTCGTCTTCATCGTCAAATTCAAAATCGTCCAATTCAAAAAGGGGGATGGCAGACCGGTTTTGGCCTTGCCCTCCCCCTGAAATGTCAGCAGGGCATCGACGCAGCGATGCCCTGAAACCTTGTTTGTACAGCCGGTCGGTTTAGCCGGGCATTTCGCCCTGGATGCCCTCGGCATAGAAGAACACATCGCTCCACAGGCGGCCGTCATCAAGCGCGTCGCCAGCCTCGATCACAACCTTGCCCTTATTGTCCTTGATCGGACCGGTGAAGATGTTGTGTCCGCCCTTGACCTTGACGGCGGCGGCCTCGGCAGCGGCCTTCACATTGGCCGGCATGTTCTCGAAGGTGGTCAGCTCGAGATAGCCGTCAGCCATGCCCTTCCAGGTGTTGCCTGCCCAGTGGTTCGGGCCGTCACCGGTGGACCAGCTGCCATCCAGCGCCTGCTCGATCTTCTCGATATAGTAAGGCGCCCAGTTGTTCACCGACGAGAAGAGCTGCGCGTTCGGTGCAAACTCTTTCATATCGCTGGCCTGGCCAAAGCCGTGGATGCCGGCCTTTTCAGCCGTCTGCAGCATTGCCGGTGTATCGGTGTGCTGTGCCATGACGTCTGCGCCCTGTGCGACGAGAACCTTGGCGGCGTCAGCTTCCTTGACCGGATCGGCCCAGGTGTTGGCCCAGATGACCATGATCTCGGCGTCAGGGTTGGCTTCACGCATGCCGATGGCGAATGCGTTCAGACCCTGATAGGCCTCGGGGATCGGGAACGGCGCAATATAGCCGATCTTGTTTGTCTTGGTCATCATGCCGGCGACGATGCCCTGCACATAACGGCCCTCATAGAACCGGATGTTGCCAGTGGCCATGTTGCCGGAACGCTTGTAGCCGGTGATGTGCTCGAACTTCACATCCGGAAAGTCCTTCGAGACCTTCAGCATCGGGTCCATGTAACCGAAGGAGGTTCCGAAGATGACCTTGTTGCCCTGACGGGCAAGTTCACGGACCACTCGCTCGGCATCCGGGCCTTCCGGCACGTTTTCAACGAAAGTCGTCTCGACCTTGTCACCGAAATGCGCCTGCACTTCCTGACGGGCAAGTTCATGGGCATATGTCCAGCCATGGTCGCCCGGTGTTGTCAGGTACAGAAACCCGACCTTCAGCGGCTCAGCGACTGCAGCGCCGGCAGACATGCCGATCGCTGCCGCGGTGAGCGCCATCATCTTGATGAATTTTTTCATGGTTCACTCCCTTGTCGAATGCCAGCGGCATTCACGATGTTGCCGGGGCCGTCCGGCTATTTGCCGGCGTGGAACGCCCGACCCAAACAGGCTGGCGAATTTGCCAGCGCGAATTCCCTGTTCCCGGAAATCAGTACCAGTACGATAATAGTAGCAAGATACGGCAGCATGGAAAGAAATTGCGACGGAACCGTCCAACCTTCTGCCTGCCCTGCAAGCTGCATGATGGTAATGC